>JAFSKE010000073.1 GCA_017449135.1 Synergistaceae bacterium | reverse complement strand
CCGCCTCAATAGAAATTGTCGAAATTTCAAATAATCCGACCGTAAAAATAATTTTACTCAGGAACAGCAGCATAAAAATTTTATCGGTTCAAAACTGCTGTAACCTTGAAAGCCTTGACATCGAAAATAATTCAAGCCTTGAAACGTTAAATTTCTCAAATTGCAAAGTCAACGAAAACTCATTTTTAATCTCGAACTGTAAAAATCTGAAATCATTAATTTTCAGCCGAAACGAATTTTTGAGATTTGATTATGACGAAAAAATTTTGCCGAATTTATCCGAGCTTGTTTGCAGTCCTCAAATTAAAATTTTGAAATCCCCAATATCTCTTAATTCCCCTAACATCACGAATCTAAACGTCAACGACTCAATAATAACTTATGATTACATCACAGGCTTCAATGACGTTAAAATGAACGTAATAATAATTTTAGATGTTGATTCTGAATATGATTCTGACAAAAATAATTCATCTGGCTGTAGTGTTATAAATGTCGGAAAACTTGCTATAATAATGACATTAAATTTAATTTTTATGTTTTTACGAAAGAAGGAAAATTTTTATGGCAGATGTAGTAGCTTTAGCAATGGAGTCTCGCACAAAAACAGGCAAGGCTGAAAACGGCAGAATCAGAAGATCAGGTTTCGTTCCATGTGTAATTTACGGCCCCGAAATCAAAGAAAACATCAAAGGCAAAGTTAATATGCGTGAAGTCGAAAAGATTTTAGCAGGTCGCTGGGAAACTTTGAGATTGAACGTAAAACTTCCCGACGGAAGCGAAGAACTTTGTTTAATCCGTGAAGCTCAGAGACACCCGATAACGGATATGCCTTTGCACATTGATTTCCTGCATTTGGTAAGAGGTCGAAAAATCACCGTTAAAGTTCCCGTTGAAGTTGTCGGACGTGAAAATTCACAGGGCATTAAGGACGGCGGAGTTTTGGAATTTACTCACGAACTTGAAGTTGAAACGTTGCCAATGAGTATTCCTGATGTAATTACGGTTGATGTTTCGGCTCTTAATGTCGGCGATGCAATTCACGTTCAAGATATTAAACTTCCCGAAAACGTTTCAATTCTTGCAGACCCCGAAGAAGTTGTCGCTAACGTCGTAACTTCAAGAGGAGTTGAAGATGCAGAACCCGAAGAGGAAGCCCCCGCAGCAGCAGATGTTGAAGTAGTTGCAAAGGGTAAGGCAGCAAAGGAATCTGAAGAAGAGGAAAAATAAAATGAAACTTATAGCCGGTCTCGGAAATCCCGGAGTTGAATATGTTTTGACACGGCATAACATGGGCTGGCTATCTGTTGATCACTTTGTAAATAATAACAATCTCGGAAAACCTCAAAACAAATTTCATTCGGAATTTTGGAAAACCGATAATTTAATCTTAATAAAACCATTAACATTTATGAATTCAAGCGGTTTAGCAGTGAGCGAGGCCGTAAACTTTTACAGAATTAATCTTGACGACATTTTAATAATTTATGACGACATGGCACTTCCATTCGGGAAATTGCGATTGAGGGCTCAAGGCAGTGCAGGCGGTCATAACGGATTAATTTCGATTTTAGGATCACTGGGAGATATTCATGTTCCGAGATTGAGAGTAGGAATTGGAAAAGCTCCCGGCAGTATGATTAATTATGTACTCGGACATTTTAACGACGAAGAACGTAAACAGCTCCCCGATATTGCGGACAGAGTCGAAGAAGCAATAAAAATTTGGCTCGATAAAGACATTCAAAAAGCAATGACATTAGTGAACTACCGCAACTTATAGATAGAAGTTGCGACTTCCTAATTCAACGAGGTCAGCGTTGCAACATTTTTGTTCATGCTTCCGTCTTACGTCCTCTCCAAAGGCGTTGATTCCCTGCATTCCACAGGTATTTTGATTTAATTTTGATAACAGAATCATATTTTTAGCTGCGTGAATATCTCTGTCTTCTTTATATCCGCACGAACATTCAAAAATCCTATCCGAAAGCGTTATGTTTTTATTCACTTTTCCGCATCTCGGACATGTTTTTGTTGTTGCTATATTTTTGGGTAAAACTATAACACGCTCATTTTTTATTAGTTTTGCTTTCACAGCTCCTAATACTGAATGTTGTACTGCTTTTCCAAAAAGTCCTTTGTGCCAGCCGAATAAATTTTCGTCCTGCATGTATACTTTTTCGTGCTTGAGTAATTCATTCACAATTTTATTAGCAGCATCTTTTTTCCTGTTTTCAAGTTTTTGATATTCTTTCCTCAATAATTTTCGCATTTTATATCTGTTGCTGGAACCCTTTTTTCTTTTTGCTATTCGGCGTTGAATTTTTTTAAGGCGTTTCGTTTCTCCAACAAATATTTTTATTTTTTTACCCTCTGAGGTTGTTATTGAGGTTTTTATTCCCATATCTATTCCGATTTCAGGTTTATATTTTCTCTTTTCACCTACCTTGTTCTGAAATGTTGTAACAGCAATATAATAACCATCCGGAAAATTTAATAATTTTGCGTTTGCAAATTCAATTCCTGGTATGTCAAAAAACTGCTCTGCTCCCTCGATTTTTATCGGACGTTTTATCCCCTGAATTTTTATGTGTCTTTTATCACAAAATTTATAAGTATTCCCGTACTGTTGAAGATTTATTGATTCATAATTTGATTTATATTTCAGACTTCCGATTTTTCGACCGTGTTTTTTCATTGCTAAAATAGATTTTATGTTGTGTTTTATGCCTTGAATTACTGACTGCTTCATTTGTGAACTCAAATTTTCAAGCTCTCTGGTTACGTGATGTTTATCTTTGTCGAAACCATGAATCGTTATTATTTTATAATCATATTTATTAATTTCGTTAGACATTGAGAATGCCAAAGCATCGTTATACAGCCATTTAGCTTCAACAAAAATCATTTTTAATTGTGTTTTTTCAAATTCATTAAGGTGCGAAAAATCTATTTTTACCCGAAAGACCCGACAAATTTGACTCTGCCTTCTCAGACGAGTCTCTTTACCTTTTTCACTAATCCTGTTATTTTTTTCGAGTCTTTCTTCTTCCGTCATTTTCTCTCACCGTGTGTTATTATACATGAAAACGCAATTCATCTCACGCAGGAGTCTTCTTGCGAGTTGTTAATAAATGTTGAAGAAGTAAAACCAAATTAAAAGGAGGCAATTATTTATGGTTCAGGAAAGACGTAAATCTTCAAATGTATTACTTGATACGGCTTTACAGGAATTTTACGGTGCAGCAGACGAGATGGGACTTAACGAAAAATTAATTTCGATATTAAGTCATTCGGAACGTCGGCTTGAAGTTTCAGTTCCTGTTGAAATGGACGACGGAAGCGTAAATGTTTTCAGCGGTTATCGTGTGCAGCATTCTACGGCTTTAGGTCCTTCAAAGGGCGGTATTCGTTACGATCCCGAAGTTGACATGGACGAATGCGAAGCTCTTGCAATGTTAATGACTTGGAAATGTTCGCTCGCTGGCATTCCTTACGGCGGAGGAAAAGGCGGAATTTCGTGTGATCCTTCGACGATGTCAAAAAAGGAAAAGGAAAGATTATCCCGGACTTACGGTGCAAGAATTTCCCCAATCTTAGGCAAATGGAAAGATATTCCGGCTCCCGACATGAACACTTCAGGCCAAGAAATGGTTTGGATTATGGATACTGTTTCAAAGATGCGTGAAGAACTTGAGCCCTCGCTTTTAACGGGGAAACCGGTTTCATATTGGGGAAGCAAAGGAAGAAACGAAGCAACGGGGCGGGGAGTAGCAACCTGCGGACTCGAATTAATGAAAATTCTCGGAAAAAATCCTTCAAGTGTTACGGCTTCAGTTCAGGGATTCGGAAATGTCGGAAGCTACACTGCAAAAACTTTGAGCGATGCAGGCGTTAAAATCGTAGCTATCAGTGATGTAACAGGAGCTTATTATTCCGAACACGGAATCGATATTAACAAAGCCTTTGAAGTTCAGCGTTCAAATCCTAAAAAATTATTGACAGGTTTTGAGAAAGTCGGGAACTGTGAAAAAATCGAAAATGAATTATTTGTCGAAGCAGAATTTTTATTCCCATGTGCAAGAGACGGAATGATTAACAGACGAACAGCCCCCGAAATCAAAGCACGTTACATAATCGAGGGAGCTAACGGCCCAATCACGCCTGACGGAGACGAAATCCTTGCAAAGAACGGAGCATTAGTTGTACCTGATTTCTTGGCAAATTCCGGAGGAGTCATCGGATCATATTTTGAATGGGCTCAAAACTTGCAGGGAATTTTCTGGACTGAAGAGGAATACAACGAAAAATTAGTCCGAATAATGAAAGATAATTTCCGAAGAGTTTGGGATTACGCCGAGTCAAAGAAAATCCGAATGAGACGTGCAGCAACTATGGCAGCGATTCAAAGAGTTGCAGATGTTGTTGAGATGCGAGGAACATTTTTATAGACTCCTACCCGCAAGCATAGTGTCAACCTCTCTGTCAACTTTAGTTGACGGGGAGGGGAACCGCTTGCGGTGGAGGGTGTAAGAATATTTATCTTGACATTAACTTATTCATTTCGTCATATATAAACTGAACTTTTGTCCCAACAACGACTTGAACATTATTTTTTGACGGCCTTATGACTCCGGGTATTCCTGAAGATTTTATTTTTTTCTCGTCAACTCTTGCGTAATCATTAACTTCAACTCTGATTCTTGTAGCACAGTAATCGCATTCTTTGAGGTTTTCAAATCCTCCGAGACCTTCAAGAATAATTTTCGCCATTTCCGTAAAATTATTATTCGCAAGGACAATTAATTTTTCGGCTTCCATTTCGTCATCGTCTTCACGTCCGGGTGTTTTGAGGTCAAAAGTCTTAATCGTCCAACTGAAAACGAAATAATAAATCACAGCAAATACTAATCCGATCGGAATTATTAATAACGGATTCACTGCCATTGGAGCCTTAAAACTTAAAATATAATCGACAAGTCCGGCACTGAAATTAAATCCGCATCTCACTGGCAAATATGCACACAAAGCCGCCGAAATTCCCGTTAAAACTGCGTGGACAAAATATAATCCAGGTGCAAGGAACATAAACGAAAATTCTATCGGTTCAGTTATTCCGGTGAAGAACGAAGCAAACGATCCCGCAAGCAACAATCCCGCAGCAATTTTCTTTTTTCCGGGTTTTGCAGCCTTATACATTGCAAAAGCTCCCGCAATAAGTCCGAACATCATAACAGGGAAAAATCCTGTCATGTACATTCCTGTAACTCCGAGCGTTCCGTTTCCTGACCAGAAATTTCCGAGATCGTTAATTCCTGCCGTGTCGAACCAGAATACCGCATTCAATGCGTGATGAAGTCCGAAAGGTATTAAAGCTCTGTTAAGCATTGCGTACAAACCTGCTCCGACAGGTCCAAGTCCTAAGATTGAAACTCCGAAATTCACGAGGGCACTGTAAATAAACGGCCAAACGTAATAAAGAATTATTGACGCAATAATCGCCATTAAAGCCGTGAAAATTGCAACAGATCTTCTACCGCTGAAAAATGAAAGCCAATCGGGAAGTTTTGTATTTTTGAATCTGTTGTAACAGCCCGCACCGATTAACCCCGATAAAATTCCGATGAAAGCGTTTTGAATTTTTCCGAATGCCGCAGGAACTTGTGAGACTTCAACGCTCGTATACATAGCTATTGCATTGCTTGAAAGAAGAGTCGTTATCATTAACCATGAAACTAACCCCGCAAGAGCTGATGTCCCGTCCCTGTCAGATGCCATTCCGATTGAAGTTCCGATTGCGAATAAAACAGGAATTTGATCGATTATTGCCGAAGCTGCTTTGATACAGAACGCCGAAGCAACACTGTTTGATCCCCAGCCCACAGGGTCGAGCCAGTAACCAATTCCGTAAAGAATCCCCGCTGCCGGTAAACACGCTACAGGAAGCATCAGGGAACGTCCGATTTTTTGAAGATATTTCATCATGAAATTTGCGTAAAAAAACGCTAACTCCCTTCACAAAAAAATTTATTTTGAAAGTACGAATATTATATCTCTATAATAAAACAAATATTCTGCTACAATATTCAAATTAATTTTTATTTTGTTAGCTTGAAGGAGAAAATTTTTTCATGGCAAAAGTTTATTACGAGAAAGACTGCGATTTAGGAAAACTCACGGGCAAGAAAATTGCAATTATCGGTTACGGTTCTCAGGGTCATGCACACGCTTTGAACTTGAGAGATTCAGGCTGTGATGTAATCGTCGGTTTGTACAAAGGCGGTAAATCATGGCCGGTTGCTGAAAAAGACGGATTCAAAGTTATGACTGTCAGTGAATGCACAAAAGAAGCTGACATAATCATGATTTTAATCAATGACGAAAAACAGGCTGATTTATACAGAAATGAAATTCTTCCCTACTTAACCGAAGGAAAAACAATCGCATTCGCACACGGATTTAATATTCGTTACAAACAAATTGTCGCTCCAAAGGGCGTTGATGTTTTCATGGCAGCTCCCAAAGGTCCCGGACACACGGTTCGTTCTCAGTACGTTGCAGGAAAGGGCGTTCCTTGTCTCGTTGCAGTTGAACAGGATTCTTCGGGAAAATGTTTAGACACTGCATTAGCTTACATTGCCGGAATCGGAGGAGCAAGGGCAGGCGTTCTCGAAACAACAATGCAGCAGGAGACCGAAACAGATTTATTCGGCGAACAGACAGTGTTATGCGGCGGAGTTGTTGATTTAATGCAGTGCGGTTTTGAAGTTTTGTGTGAAGCAGGCTACGATCCCGTCAACGCATATTTCGAGTGCATTCACGAAATGAAATTAATCATCGACCTTGTAAATCGTGGCGGAGTTGCAGCAATGAATTATTCAATTTCCGATACTGCGGAATTTGGCGAATATGTTTCAGGGCCTCGCGTACTTCCTCATGAGGAAATCAAAGCCAACATGCGAAAAGTTTTGTCTGATATTCAGGACGGAACATTTGCAGGAAGATGGATCGCCGAAAACAAAAACGGAAGAACATTCTTTAACTCAAAACGTGATCAGCTTGCAAAACACCCAATGGAAGTTATCGGAAAGCAGTTAAGGGAACAGATGTTGTGGAAGGACGGCTCAAGTCTTGATGACGTATCGAAGTGAGAATATTAAATCGGGCGTTGAAAGAACTCCGAATGTGAGTCTTCTTTATGCTCTCGGACTTACAAAAGAAGAAATTAATCGTCCGATAATCGGAGTCGTCAGTTCATTCAGCGAAGTTGTGCCAGGTCATATGCACTTGGACAAAATCGCTCAAGCCGTCAAAGAAGGAATTTATGCAGCCGGAGGAACGCCTATGATGTTTCCTGCTATTGCTGTGTGCGACGGAATCGCAATGGGGCATGTCGGAATGAAATATTCCCTTGCATCTCGTGATTTGATTGCTGACAGTACGGAGGCAATGGCTATCGCTCATCAGTTTGACGGCATCGTAATGATTCCTAACTGCGATAAAAATGTTCCAGGATTATTAATGGCTGCGGCGAGATTAAATATCCCTGCGATTTTCTGTGCCGGAGGGCCTATGCTTGCAGGACATTTGAAGGACGGACGGAGAACTTGTTTAAGTCATATGTTTGAGGCTGTCGGAGCTTATCACGCAGGAAAACTTGACGAGCAGGGAGTTGACGATTACACCGAAAATGCCTGTCCTTCGTGCGGTTCATGTTCAGGAATGTACACTGCAAATTCAATGAACTGTTTAACCGAAGCTATCGGAATGTCATTAAGAGGCAACGGGACAATTCCTGCTCCATTGTCGGCAAGAATCAGACTCGCAAAATTAACGGGAATGAAGATCATGGAACTTGTGAAAAATAATATCCGTCCGAAAGATATTATGACCGCAAAGGCTTTTGACAATGTCGAAGCTGTCGATATGGCATTAGGCTGTTCAACGAATACAATGCTGCATCTTCCTGCAATAGCTCACGAAGCAGGAATCGAAATTAATTTGAGTCACGCAAACGAAATCAGCGAACGTACTCCGAATTTATGTCATCTTGCACCCGCCGGAGATACCTTTATGGAAGATTTAGACAGGGCAGGCGGAGTCTATGCAGTTATGAAAGAACTTGCGAAAAAGAATTTAATCGACACTTCATTAATGACAGTAACGGGAAAGACAATCGCTGAAAACATTAAAGACATTGAAAATCTCGACACAAATATTATCAGGCCGATTGAAAATCCATATTCTAATAATGGCGGAATAGCAGTGTTGAAAGGTAATCTTGCTCCTGACGGCTGCGTTGTGAAACGTTCTGCGGTTGCTCCTGAGATGATGAAACACGAAGGCCCCGCAAGAGTTTTTGACTCTGAAGATGAAGCGATTAAAACAATTTACGACGGCAAAATTAATCCCGGCGATGTTGTAGTAATTCGTTACGAAGGACCTAAAGGAGGCCCGGGAATGCGTGAGATGTTGAATCCTACGTCTGCAATATGCGGAATGGGTTTAGACACGAGCGTTGCATTAATAACTGACGGGAGATTTTCGGGAGCTACAAGGGGAGCAAGTATCGGCCATATATCCCCCGAAGCAGCATCAGGCGGAAATATCGGACTCGTTCACGAAGGAGACATTATCAGCATCGACATAACAAATTACAAAATCGAATTAAAAGTCTCAGACGAAGAATTAGCAAAACGAAAAGCCGCTTGGATTCCGAAAGAACCTAAAATTAAAACCGGCTACCTTGCAAGATATGCGAAATTAGTTTCAAGTGCTAACAAGGGAGCAATTTTAGAGTAAGTTAAATCTCCCCTTTCTAAGGGGAGATGTCAATTTTTATTGACAGAGAGGTTAAAACACGCGTTTTTTACAGGAAAAAGTATCTTATCAAGAATAACAACGCAACCAATGCTCCGGCCAAGACTCCGAAAAATAAAACATCGCCGAAAAATGATAAATTTGCAGCTTGATTTTCAGAATCCTTTGCTGAACCTTTGACTTTAATTTTGATGTCTTTAGTGATTGTTATACAGCCTCGAATCTCATCACTGATTTTGACGTAGAAGAATTTTTTTCCTTCAGTCTCTCTGATTTCATGAACTGGGAATAAAGGTTCGATGTTATTTTCTTCAAGATATTTTTTGACAAGTGCACTCGTTCCCTCGCCTTCAATCCCGACACCGATAATATCTCCCGGAGCAATTTCCGATGATGCTTTACCCTTCACGGGATCGACCAAAGGTGTACACATTATTATTGTGCCTTCAAAATTTCCTTCTTTCTTGGCTTCTTCTTTTTCACGTTCTTCCTGTTCCTGCCGTTCCTGAAATTCTTTCTCACGCTGTTGACGTTCAAGTTCTTCACGTGAAGGCGGAAGGGGTTTTATAACTTTTGCACGTTCGAGTTCGGGTCTGGCTATTGGTTCTGCATCAGTTGAGGCACTGAAAACACATTGAGTAACGTTTTCAAAATTTCTTCTGATAATGCTTTCAATCTGTCGTAATTTTACTTTCGTGTAATTCTCAAATAATTTTCTTTTTTCGTCAGTTGTCAGTATTATCTTTAACTGTTCCTGCAACTGTTCGCCCCAGTCTTTATCGAGAGGCCCAAGCTGCGGGAGACGTTTAACAAATGTTCTCCAATCTTTTGACGGTTCAATCATAACTCCGCTGTGATAAGGTTTTGCGAGCCAGAATACTTGAAAAACAGTTTTGCCTGATTTCCCCTCAAAGATTACGCAAAAACCTCCGCCAATATCCCCGCGACTCGGAGTAAAAATTGATTTATAGGCTAAAAATTCCGGTTTGCTTTTATTTGCCTCTTCGGCCTGTTCGGTTTGATCTTGATCCGGTTCGAGACGTTTTGCAGTTTCAGCCGCAATATCCTTTACATCAATTAGTTTTAATTCGTCAGACATAATTTTATTTTTTAATCCTCCATGAAAAATTGAAAAATTAAAATGATTATATCCAGACAAATATTTATGTGCAAACTGAAAACTACTGCTAAATCTTCATATATTTGTGCTTGATTTCGTCCCACTTGGGAAAATTAATATCAGTGCCGTAATATTTTTTGTAAGCATTCTTAAAATTATTTTTCCATTGAGCTGATAAAAATCTTGTATCGGGATTCTGATAAACTGTTTCTTCAAATGCCGATAAAAAATCTTCGACACAATCAAAAACCCTTCCTGTCTGTCTTTTTGAAAACCATTTGCAAGGCCGTAACTCGTGCAGAACCTGATTCTTAAACTGCACTGTTAATGGCCATGTTGCCATTGCTTTTGTGATTTCCCAGATTTTTTTGAGCCAAATATCCTGAATTTTTACTTTTCCTGTTTCCTCATTCATTGAGTAACCGAAAATCAGATAATCGGCTTCAAGATGATAAGGGTGTTCGATTAATTCGTTTGCAAAAGTTCTAAATTCGGCAATACTGAATCTCGGCGTGTCGTTCCGATTGAATGCTTTGACTTCGAGCCAGCCTGTAGTTAAATCACGCCTGTTGAGATATATATCCGGAGGCATTGTGAGCTGAGGATTTGAAAGAAAATCAATTTTATTAAGCCTGAGCCATTTTTCGAGCCATTCCTGCAAAATTCCTCCGATTACGTCTCTTCGTTTAACGGCGATACTAACATCACCCATGTGAAATTTTATAATTCCGTCCAGTGATTTAATTCGATACCTGTTTACGAGAGTTTGATAAATCTCCTGAGCAGTAACTTGTCTTTTCATGTGAATCAGGCTCAATTCCCATAAGAATAACGGGGACAGAAGGATTTGAACGTCCTTCACGAACGATATTTGTCAATTCGTTTTCATACCATGCAACGCCACTGGACATTTCAGACATCATACTGTGCATGGGTATAATTTCGACTCCGACATCAATATCGCCGCGTTCATAAAAAAATGTGTGCTTTACGTGCAAATCATATTGTACTGAAAAATATTTGCCAAATTGAACTTCAACAGCAATTCTGTCTTTCACAAAATCAATCTGATTATACGTTCTGAAAGCAGTAAAACCCCTTTCAAGAATTATTTTTCTTTGTTCGTTTTTATCTTTCAAATGTACTGTTTCACGTGTTGTTTTGAGATCTTCATTAACAAAATAATCCGTTCTCGATTCCTGCCAGCCGTAATCAGAAAATTTTTCTTTGAAGAGTTTATTAAGTTTTGCCGGCGAGTACAAAATTTTTCCTTTCATGTTTTTTTCACGACTGATTTTTTCAAATGCTAACGAAGCATCTATATTTTTTACTGTGTTCTCTATTTCCTGCCATAAAGCCGGTTTTCTTACTAACAAAAATTCGAGTCCGTTTAGATGACTGTAGACTTGAGTGATTTTCATTATTTCCACTCCGAAGGTTTTTGTGCTATTGAATCATTTGCCGAAGGAGTCCATATTTTTTGATATATCGGTCTCGTGCTCAATGTTCCTTCACGTAATTTCTGTAATCTTTCAAGCCCAATATCGACAAAGTTTTTTTCACGTTCACTGCCCCAAGCCTTTCGATTATTTTTAAGAGCTGCGACAAGAGTAGAACCAACGCCGACAAAAGGATCGTAAACAATATCATTTTCATTTGTTAAAGCAAGGATACATCTTTCAGCAAGTTCAACAGGATATTGACAGGGGTGAGCAAGTTTTTCAGGGTGATTATTTTTTACGTTAGGAATTTCCCAAATTAAATCGTCCCAGTCTTCATAAAGTCTGTTTAATGTCATTTCCCAAACATCTTCAGGATTTTTTCCTTTGGGGTTTCCGCTGAAAGTTCCCTTTTTTGCTCCCTTGAAATATTTTTTACCGGGATATTTTGAAGGTATACGGACATCGTCAAGATTAAATGTATATTCGTCAGATTTCGTAAACCATAAAATATTCTCGTAACGTCCGCTGAATCGTTTTGTGCAATGAAGTCCGTGTCCAAAATGCCAGATAATTCGATTACGTAACTTCAAGCCATATTTTTTGAAGACAGGATAAAAATATATGTCGAGCGGATAAATTTCACCGTCTTCAACAAAATTTCCCGTTTGCCAGCAAATACTCCCGTCATTTGACAAAATCCTGACAAATTCCGAAATCATAGATTCAAAATTTTTTATGTAATCTTGAATATTAATTTTGGTTTCATATGATTTACCGATGTTATAAGGCGGTGAAGTAATAATTAATTTTACTGTCTCATCAGGGATTTTTCGGCAAAAATCAAGTGCATCAATACATTCGTACTTATATTCAGGCAGGATATTAAAGTCAAGCAAGAGTTGCGTCATACGTCTAAGCAGCTTCCTCCGATAAATTCCCTTATAACCGAATTATTTGGAATCCCGTCGTTATTAAGTGCGGGAACGAAACGAATTATGTTTAACAATCTCAATGCCTCGCTGAACACTGAAGAATTTTCGTCAACAGTATGCAATAACGGCTCGACATAAGGCTTCAAAACTCCGAGTTCATATGGCAATGACGAATTGAAAACTGCATCGGCTCTGCTTCTGTAAGGGAAAATATATTGTCTTGCTCCCCTAATAACTTTAGGATAGACTTCAAGCGTAACCTGTGCGGATTTTCCTCTTGTTCTGTAATCACGAATTATCCGCCTCAATAATCTGTTGTCGCTTGTACTTGTTCTGTTGTGAGGGTCGATGCAGATTCCTGTTAATGGCGAAACAAAAACTCCGTAACGACTCGATTCAGGAAGCATTGAAAGAATATGATCGTTAAGGCCGTGAATACCCTCCATTATGAGAACGTCCGAAGGTTTTAATTTTATAATTTTTCCGGGTTCTTTCTTTCCTGTAATAAAATTATAAACAGGAGTAACAACTTCCTCGCCTGCTAAAATCCTTGTTAAATTATCCTCCAATAAATCCAAGTCCAAAGCATCAAGACGTTCATAATCATATTCGCCTGTTTCGTCTTTGGGAGAGTCTTCACGTTCTTTGAAATAATTATCGAGAGGCAATGTTACGGGAGTTTTTCCGCAGACCATTAACTGAACTTTTAAGCGTTCCGAAAATGTTGTTTTTCCTGAACCTGAAGGGCCTGCAATGGTAACAACTTTGACGGGTTTTGAAGCAATATCTTCGGCAATGTTTCCGAGCGATTGTGAGTGAAAAGCCTCCGCAATTAAAATTAATTCCTGAATCCTGCCTTCAGTAACTCTGTGATGTAATTTATTGAGGTAATTCAAATCTAAAACTTGAAGCCAGTGAGCATAATCGAAAAATACTTTGCCCATTGAGGGATCTAATTTTAATTCCGGTAATTCTTCGGGTGAGTTTGGATTTGGAAATCGCAATAACATTCCCTGTTCATACAGAATTAAATCGAACATTCTCACACAGCCTGTAGATGACGCTAAAGGCCCTCCGCAAAAATATCCGTAACGTTCACCGCACCTGTAAACTTCGACAGGATCTAAATTTGCTCTGACGAATAATTCTGCAATTTCGGGTTCACTTTGACGCTGAAAAACTCTTCGGGCTTTATCAATCGTTAAAATTTCACGAACTATCGGCGAATCTCTGCGGATAATTTCGTTCATTTCAGTTTTAATTTTGTCAATGTCAGATTGAGTAACGGCTTTGTTTTCAAATTCCCAATAATGGCCGTCAGCGATTGAGTGCCTTAAAATTACTTTTCGTCCTAAAACTCTTGCACACGCAAGAATTAATACAAAACCCAAAGTGCGTTTATAAATTCTTTGTCCCATAGGAGAAGTTGAAGGTATAAATTCGACCGTAGCATCTTCGTCAACAATCCAATCAAGAGGGCGGGTATAGTTATTAACGAACCAAGCAATGACTCTTCGCTGGGGCATGTCATGCTTAGTAATCATTTCGTCCATAACGTCATGACCGGTAACGGGTGCTTCTCCTGCGATGTAACTTGCTATATATTGATCTCGTTTAAGTGCCGGCGTTAAAACGCAGACTGTAAATGCCATTAAATTTCTCCTTGTAAAAATATATTCAAATTTTTGTAATTATATCAAAGAAAAGTTTTAATGAAATAATTTAGGCGTTCAAAAAATTTTTGATTAACTCTCTCGCTTTAGAAATATTGATTGAATTATCGAAATCAAATATGACACTTTCAAGAGCACTTCCGTCATATTGTGTAACTCCTCTCGAATTTCTGCCTGCCCAATGTTTTATAATTCTTGTTCCGTTTAGGATTTGATTGTTATACATTGAGCATAAACGTGTTGAAATATTTTTGTGTTCGTCAATGGCAATGACATATATTAAATATACGCTTTTTTCAGTCGCCAAGAACGATAATAATTTATCAATGTTATAACCTTTAGGATTGCTCGAAAGAAAAAGAATTTTTGTTTTTATATCAGTTTCAGTGTCAAAATATTCAAATTTTCGTTCGTAATCTCCTAAATCATCTGAAGTATATATTTCAGGGAGAGGTTTATTTGTTCGCAAAGCATCTATCAGAGTACATCTTAAATCATCAGCAGAAGTGATTAAATATTCAATAATTCGTCCTCTAAGATTAACGTTATCAATGAAAGCTGCAATAACAATTTCTGAAGCAACAGAATTTACACGCTCACATAAATCATCATTCAGGATTTTATATTCGTTTGATGTCAAAAATTTTTTCGCACGTTCTACAGAATTTAAAATACAGGAAATTTGTTTTTCGTCCGGCAAAAATTTTTCTTTTGTAGGCTGAATATTATTCGTTGCAGCGACAAGGCGTTCGAGATTTTCATTGAAACTATAATTTTCGTGTGAAGTGAAGAGAAATTCAAAATTTTGAGGTTCATTGCTGATACCTTCAAAATCAGACATTATATCGCTTCCGTTAAAACTGCCTTTAATATTATCAATTCTCAAATCTTGAGATGAATGACTAATTTTTCGTAAAAAAGTTGCATTTGCAAGCAACATATAATTTTTATCAGAAGTTACTGCACAAACAATAAAAGGCACATTATCATATTTCTGTAAAGTCGACAATGATAACACGGTATTACTGAAACATTTACTTTTAGTTTTACAAAATCTGATTGCAAAATCATCACAATAAAATACGCTGCGATCTCTAATAAGATTAAATTCGTTTTGAACTTTTAGGGATAATTTTATTTTATCTGCGATACCATTATTTACTGTTATGAACGAAACGAGATTTTTTATTTTTTCAGAGTTATACATTGCGAATTATTCCTCAAAATTTAATGTTAATTGTGAGTCATGTTTACTGTGATTTATATTTTGTTCCGAAAGTGTATTACGCTCCCAAAATACTCCATCAACATAACCTTGAATTTCTTTATTATCATCTGCCATTTCAAGACGCTGTTCAGCCCAAATACAATATTGTTTTTCAATTTCTACTCCCAAATAATGTCTGTCAAGTTTCTTGGCTGTTACACTTGTTGTTCCTGAACCTAAAAACGGATCGAAAATAATATCCCCTGAATTTGAA
The DNA here is from genome assembly GCA_017449135.1 of Synergistaceae bacterium. GTDB lineage: Bacteria > Synergistota > Synergistia > Synergistales > Aminobacteriaceae > JAFUXM01. Next base: position 1,671 of record JAFSKE010000073.1, on the reverse strand, counting down.
CTTGCGAGAATAATTTTTGCGATTAATTTTTCAGGTTTTTGAGTGGGGTGAGCAGTATTTTCAGGCATTGACCAAAACGGAACAGTTATATCATTCCAAAAATTTGAAGGGCATGTGTCTCTAAAATTTCCATTTTGGGTTTCGTTCCAGTCTTTAGGCTTTCCGTCAACACGATAAGGAGCAATAACTTTTTTTCTGATTTTAACGGCATCAAGATTAAAAGTATATTTTTCACTTTTTGTTGCAAACCATATATCTTCCATTGAGTTTTTCCAATTTAATTTTGCTCCTCTACCTTTTTCACGCTGCCAAGTTATGCGATTTCTGATTTTGAAAAAATTTCCCAACACTTTGCCGATAATTAAACTTGTTTCCCAATCACAACAAACATAAATTGAACCTTCAGACTTCAATAAAGGCGAAACAATCGAAAGCCATTTTTGAGTATATTCTTCATAATCCGAAGAGTTCATTTTTGCAAATTTGTTTTCATTAAAAATTTTAGTCATATTGTAAGGAGGGTCTGCTATAATTAAATCAAAACTTTCTTTTGGAAGTAACGGAGCAACTGAAAAAATATCTCCATTTATTGTTTTATCGATTATTTGTGAAATATTTTCAACTTTTTCATTTATGGTAATGCAATGTGAAAAATATTTTTCTCCTTCAGATGTGGAAGTATTAATAGTTTTATTACGGGACATTTTTGTTTTTTCCTTTTGGTAAATTTTATAGTTATAATATCACAATATTTTTGTGAAAAATATAAATTTTACAGCTACATTTACAGCTACAAAAAACGACTTTTAATTTAGTCTTGATAGGTTATTGCGAAAAAAATTTTTTTATAAAATTAATATCGATAGTTTCAGATAAAATTTTTGCGATTTCGTCATAGGCTTTATCATTTAATAAAATATTTTTGCCTGAAATTCCCTTAACAAAATTTTCACTCAATGAATCTTCGGGAGAAATTTTTACGTTTTTCATAAATGGAACTACCCCGACAACTTTTATTCCCGTATAATCTTCAGTCCATTTTACAGCTGAATCAAATAATTTTATGTCGCCCCTGAATTTGTTAAAAATAATTCCCTTCACACGTTCTCTGTCTTTTCCCAATAATTCAAGAGTTCCCACGACGCTTGCTAAAGAACCTCCCCTGTCAACATCTGCAACTAAAATTACATTAACATCGGCTTCGTTAGCAATTCTCATGTTTACGATTTCAAATTCATTTAGATTAATTTCTGCGGGACTTCCTGCACCTTCGATTAAAATTGCGTCAAAATTTTTATCGATGTAATTTAAGGCTTCACGGATTGCATTAATTCCTACAGTTTGAGTAAATTCACGATAATAAAAATTATTTTCGGCAGGTTTATCAAATTTTTTCCCATTTAATATTATTTCCGAAGATTTTTCGTGCGTCGGTTTTAACAAAATCGGATTCATAAAAATTTCCGGCGTTAATCCTGCTGCGAATGCCTGCACCGCCTGTGCCGTACTCATCTGCAAATTATCATGAGTTATATAAAAGTTGTTGGACATGTTTTGAGATTTGAAAGGACAGATTTTAATTCCCATTTTTGAAAATAATCTGCACAAACCCGTTACAATAAAACTTTTTCCCGAATCGCTGGAAGTGCCTTGAATCATTATGCCGTTCAT
>JAFSKE010000072.1 GCA_017449135.1 Synergistaceae bacterium | reverse complement strand
TCTCTGCGTTTGAACTTTCTTAACTGAAAGATCATTCTTGCCTAAAATTACTCTCAGCATTTCCTCAACACATGGAATATTATTTTCAAGTGCCAAATTCATAAATGAGTTGTCCATTAATGATAACTTCGCTATTTCTTTGCGGACTTCAAGAGAAATTTTTTGTTGTTTTCGTTTGCCTGTTTTCCTTACCGTCATTCATTCACTTCCTAAACTTTTTCTCAATTATCTTAAATTCCCGCTATTTGTCAAAATTATGATAAAGTATAAATTATTTTTTGAGGTGGTTAAAAATGAAATTTACAAAAATGCACGGCTGCTTAAATGATTTCGTATTTGTTAATTGTTTCGAGGAAAAAATTTCAAATCCTAACGATTTAGCTAAAAAAATTTCGGACAGGCGTTCCGGAGTCGGGGCTGACGGTTTAATTCTTGTAAAATCTTCGGAAAATGCAGACGCTTTCATGCAAATTTATAACTCTGACGGCTCGGAAGATACTATGTGCGGAAATGGGATTCGTTGTATGGCAAAATATGTCTACGATCATGGAATTGCAAGAAAAAATAAAATTTTCATCGATACTCCCGTTGGAATTAAGGAAATCGATGTCCAAACCGAAGACGGAAAAGTCAAAATTGCTTCGGTCGATATGGGAATCCCAAATTTAACAAGCGATGTCCCTGAGGCTATTCACGTTCATGATTTTAATCTTAAATTTGTCGGTGTCGATACCGGAACGGATCACGCTGTTTATTTCGTTGAAGACAATCCCGACATTAAAAATATAATTTCATGGCCGGATTCAGAATTTGCAAAAGAAGGAACATTTTTTGAAAATCACAAACGTTTCCCGCTAAGGACAACATCTGACTTCATCGAAATTATTTCACGAAATGAAATTAATATGAGAGTTTTCGAGAGAGGCTGCGGGGAAACTATGGCGTGCGGAACAGGGGCAACGGCTTCTGTGTTTGCTGGCGTGATTTTAGGGAAACTTGACAATGAAGTTACAGTGCATTTAAGAGGCGGAGATTTGAAAATCAAAGTTGATGATAACAAAAAATGTTTTTTAATCGGCTCTGCGGTTGAAGTTTTTTCGGGAGAGTTTTAGCTTTCACCGTAAAATTCCCGATAAACTTTTTCCCGAATATCCCAGCCGAATTTTTCGCACGAAAATTTTATTATGTCGTCGAGTGTTCCGGGTTTTCCCATTCTTTCACGGCCTGAATCACTCATAAATTTATAAAGTTCTGCGTCATTCAAAATTTTTAATGCTGCTTCGGCAAGTGATTTTGAATCCGCAGACACAAGAATTTCTGAATCTCCAAGCAATTTTTTTTGAACTCTTTTTCCCTTTTCGTCAATCGAAACAACAGGAATCCCCAATCCTGCACACAACTGATTAGCCGTTCCGCCAAGCCCGATTAAAATTTTCACGTCTTTAGCCGATTTTGCAATGCTCTCGTAGCTTAATGAAATTTTAATTTTGTCTTTTATTAGTGTGTCGGAATTAATTTTTTTCCAGCCGTAACTTTTACATGCCTTGAAAAATTCTTCAAATGGAAGTGTCGGAGCTAAAACCATTCGGAATATTCTTCCCTCGCCTAAAATTTCCGCAGTGTCCAACAATAATTTAACGTCCTTACATGCTCTCAATCTGCTTCCCGGCAATAATAAAATTATGTTTTTGTTTTCGCCGCCGTCATCAACATTAAAATTTTCGTCTTCATATAATAAATCCATTATCGGACTTCCGGAATAAATTGCGTTTTTCCCTAACTGTTCAGCACTCTTTGAATCACGAGTCCATGTTTTTATCGTGAATTTGTTGATTATTGCACGTTCAAGCCTCCAATGTCCGCTTAAATATACTGTCTTTGCAGTTGCTACGAATAATGGCCTTGCACCGCTCCCGAAAAAAGTATGAATTAACAAATAAACATCTCCCACACAAATCGGTGTACGGATTTTCCCTGCAATTTTTTTCCAATCGCTTAATTGTGCCTTAACGTGTTTCAATAATCCTGCCCGCATGTCGCCCCATAAATCTTTAACACTGTATTTCAAGACTCCTCCCGAAGGTGTTACCGAAAGAGCCGATTTAATTTCAAAATTCTCTTTAACGTAAGCATCTCCACGTCCGACTAAAGGGAATGCAAAAATTTTTGAGTGTCTGAATTTCGCACGAAGTTTTTTAGCAAGCATTACACCTATTGCGTCCTCTCCATAACCGTTTGAAGCTACTACGATTTTAGGCTGTAATGATTCTGTTAAGGCATTATAAAATTTTTCGCTGTCGTTCAACTTTGCTTTAACTTTCGGAACTGCTAAAGGAATATCAAAATCCCATTCGCCGAATTTCGGAAAATTATATAAATCCTTTTCCGTGCATGTCATGAAATCGGAATTTTTCTTCTTCGCAAGATTATATAAATTCTCTAAATCCTTGTGTGAATAATTATGATGATCACGAAAATTTTTTTGTCCGGTTATTTCAAGTCCATGCTCGGTTAATGTTCTGATAAAACTTTCCGGGCTTCCTATTGCTGAAAAGGCAAAAAGTTTTGCAGTTTTACCCCTCCGTCTCACTTCGTGAGCCACCCCGTAAAACGGAGAGGCACTGTCTCCCCTTTCTAAGGGGAGATGTCGAACTTGTTCGACAGAGAGGTTAATCTTATCATTTGCAAATAAAATCCAGTTTTGATGTTCTAATTCTGACGTGAAAATTTTATCGGGATTTATGTATTCTGATAAAATTTTTCGGAGTTTTTCAAGTTCTTCAGGTTTTGCATATTCCGATTTTGTCAAAACAACTATATCTGCTCTCGAAATTGCATAAACTTTTTCCCTCATCATTCCCGCAGGAATTAATTTATCGTTCCCGAATGGACAAAGCGAGTCTATTAATACAATGTCGCAATCACGATTCATATTTCTATGTTGAAAAGCATCATCGGCAATTACTAATTCAACGCCTAAATTTTTAAGTGCTTTAACGCCTTCAATTCGCTTTTTTGCGATTGCTACGGGAATTTCTGGAAGTTCACGGGATAATAATAATGGTTCATCGCCCGTTAAATTTCTTTCACCGTTTCCATTTTTAATTATGATTACGTTATTCGACTTTCCGGAATATCCGCGAGTTACAATGCCCGTTTTAATTCCTTTTGATGCCGAAAATTTAGCAAGCATTTCAACAAATGGAGTTTTATTTGTCCCTCCGTAAGTCAAATTTCCTACACTTATAACAGGCAGGGGAGGCTCTTCAATTTTCAAAATTCCATGACGATATAGAAAATCCGAAATGTAAATCGCAAAATTCACAAGCCATGACATCGGTGTAAAAATCATGTTGAGAATGAAACTATTTTTTTCACCTTTAACGTAAAGCATGTAATTATTTAGAATTTTCGCCATATTGTAATCTCCATAAATCTGCGTAAAGTCCTCCGGCTTTGATTAATTCGTCATGTGTTCCAGACTGAATAAATTTTCCGTCCTTCAATATTAAAATTTTATCCGCTTCCCTTATAGTTGAAAGTCTGTGAGCAATTATTAATGATGTTCTGTTTTTCATGGCCTGATTAATAGCTTTTTGAACCTGACGTTCGACAGCAACATCAAGGGAACTTGTAGCTTCGTCAAGAATTAAGATTTTAGGGTCTCGAATTATTGCACGTGCTATAGCGATTCTTTGACGCTGACCGCCTGAAAGAGTTACGCCGCGTTCGCCGATTTCAGAATTATATTTGTCGGGAAGGCTCTCGATAAATTCCCGAATGTCAGCAATTTCCGAAGCCTCCATAATTTTTTTCATGTCGGGGTTTTCGATTCCGTAGGCAATGTTAAACGCTATTGAACCCTTCATTAAAATACATTCCTGAGGAACTATTCCTATTTGACGGCGTAAATCCTTCAAATTAAAATTCCTGATGTCAACATCATCAATCAAAATTTTCCCCGAAACAGGCTCATAAAATCTCGGAATTAAATCTGCGATTGTCGATTTCCCCGAACCTGTAGAGCCAACGATTGCGATTTTTTCACCGGCTTTGATTTCAAGGTTTATGTCGCTTAATATTTCCTGTTCCTCTTCGTAATGAAAATATACATGTTGAAATTTAATATTGCCCTTGATTTTACCGTTATAATTTTCGTTTTCGGCTTCGGAATGTTCAATCGGAATTTCAAACATCTCTGCGATTCTTTCGGACGATGCGATTCCCGTTTGCAACACTCCCATTTGATTCATAATTGATCTAATCGGCTGAACCATAAACGCAATATAACCAATGAATGAAATTAATTCGCCGGGCGTTAAAGTTCCGTTGATGACGTTCTGACCTCCAAACCAAAATACAACTGACAATGCGAAAATCAAAAACACTTCGATGACTCCCGCAAAAATTCCCTGCACCGATACCGAATGCAACAAAGCATCATAATTTTCTTTATTCGCCGTCGTAAATCTTTCAAGTTCTTCGTCTTCTGTCGCAAATGCCCTCACAACTCTTATCGCTGAAAATGCTTCCTGAGCCGTTGCAGTAATATCCGCTAAATGTTCCTGGACGCTGTGTCCTGCTTTTCGTAATTTTTCGGAGGCTGACGAGAGCATGAAAGCTATCACGGGCAAAATCAAAATTATTAAACATGTCAGCTTCCAATTTATGTAAAGTATGAACGCAAACATTCCTACAAAAGTTACGATATTAAACATTAAATCTATAAACGTTCCCGTAACTATGTTCTGCAAAATTGCTGCGTCGCCCGTAATTCTGCTCATTAATTCACCGATTCTGGACGAATAAATTTTTTTCAGGCTCATTCTCTGCATGTGATCATATAAATCTATTCTGATGTCCATTACAACGCTTTGTCCGGCTTCATTCATAAAATAACGTTGGAAATATAAAGTTACCGCCTTCAACCCGAAAATTAAAATTATTGAGATGCAGATTACATTCAACATAAAAAAATTCTTCGAGATTAAAACATCATCGACAACGGTTTTGAAGAGATACGGAGGCAGAATATTTAATCCTGACGAAAGCAGCATAAAAATCACAGCAAGGAAAATTTTATGCCAATATTTTTTTGTGTAGCCGATTAAAAATTTTATCGGGGAATTTTTGTTTTTGTTTCTCATTATTTACTCTTCCTCTTCAATCACTGAATTATTATAAAGTGCAATGTCGCATAATCTTTTCGCCGCTCCAGACTCTCCCGAAAGTCTCAATAATTCTTCGCTTTCAGATTTTAATTTTTCGGGATTGTTAATATCTTCGTAAATTTTTTCGACGCAGTTTTCAGGTGTTATATTTCCGTATAATTCACTCATGATATTTTTTTGAGCCGTTCTGTTTGGAAGCGAAATAAAACCGTTCCAGCGATTTACGATTTTCATTGCACCGATTCTGCGTAATTTGATTCCGATTAATGGCAAGTCAGCTAACATTCCTAAAACTCCCGAAACAGGTACAAACTTCAAAAATTTTTCTGGAGCTATGACAAGTGCCGGCAGTCCACAGTGCATTAATTCAAAATTATTTGTGCCCGGCTGTGTGAAAGCATAATCGGCATTTCTCATTGCTATTCCTGCACCTGCTTTAACGGGATTTAATCCTGCCGATCTCCATTTGCTTAATTCACTCTCAGGCATGAATTGAGAAAATAACGTTCTGACTCTGACATTAGGAATTTTTATTCTCAATTTATCGTGAACATCGCAAAGCCAATTAAAAACTGCACTGCGAATCATCGGACGGCTTCCGGGCAAAAATAAAATTCTCGGTGAATTTTCAAGTTTCGGCCAGTTCCATTGCACTATTGCCGACGGTGTAATATCCATATCGGTAGAATCTTTCACTAAATCGCCGATCGGAATTACATCGGGAATATCATTCGCCTGTGAAGGATAAGCAACAAGAATTTTCGCATTCTTGATTTGTTTCGATGCCCTGTATGAATAAACCGTTAATGGTGCGTTCGATGCCTTAGCCATTCGTTTTCCGAATAAAACATCACCGCCCAGCTGAATAATTCTGTCAGTGTTTTCACGTGTAATATCATTCCAGATTTTTGACGCACTCGCAGGCCCTTCGAGTTTATCAACTCCCAAGAGCGATGCGGCTTCCCTTTCATGACCTGACGAGAACTGACACGGCAAAATCCATAATGAAATTGAATGTCCTCTCTTTCTTAACTCTGACGCTACCGGACGAACCCAGCCCCATAATTCACCAGGCCCATTTGTTAAAATCGTAATTCTCATAAATTTATTTTCATCTCCTTAATATATTTTTGTATTTTATAATAATTACAAGATTTTTATTTATTACGGTGAAAAAAATTTGTACAGAAAATTATTATTAAGTGTACGTGAATATAAAAAATTTTCGTTTCAGGCATCTTTTTTTGTTTCGCTTGAAGTAGTTATGGAGTGTGTTATACCTTTTATTGTCGCAAAACTTGTTAATAATATTCGTGCCGGCTGTGAACTTCGTGAATTATTTTATGACGGAGTAATTTTAATTTTCATGGCCTCATTGTCATTAACTTTCGGAATTATTGCTGGGAATGCCTGTTCAACGGCTTCGTGCGGTTTTGCTAAAAATCTTCGTAACGACATGTTCAGAGCGATTCAAAAATTTTCGTTCGAGAACATCGACAGAATTTCGACAGCTTCATTAATAACACGAATCACTACGGACGTTACGAGGGTACAAGAGGCTTATATGATGATAATCCGCACAGCAATTCGAGGGCCTTTAATGTTGATATTTTCGTTTATTATGGCGTTGATAATGGGAGGAAAAATCGCATTAATATTTTTGTTTGCAGCACCGTTTTTAGGAATGGGATTATTTTTCATAGCACGCTGGGCAATGCCGACATTTAGAAAATTATTTGCAAAATATGACAAAGTTAATAATTCGATTCAGGAAAATGTTAGAGCTATAAGAGTTGTAAAATCATTTGTCCGAGAAGATTATGAGTGTGAAAAATTTTCCCGAAACGCCGAAGAATTATGTAAAGATTTCACGAAGGCCGAAAAAATTTTAGCGTTGAATAATCCTATGATGCAATTCTGTTCGTATTTAGTCATGATTTTTATTTTGTATTACGGTTCTTATAAAGTTATAACGTCGAAGGGCTTAGATTTGAATATCGGACAGATCAGCTCATTGATAACATACGGGACTATGATTTTAGGAAGTTTAATGAGGCTCTCAATGGTTTTAATGATAATTGCTTCGGCTCGTGAAAGTGCTGTGAGAATTGTTGAAGTCCTTAACGAAATTCCGACATTAATAAATCCCTCAAACGGAATAAAAAATATTTCTGACGGCTCAATAGAATTTGAAAACGTAAAATTCAGATACACAAATTCTCCATACAGTCTTGCTAACATAAACTTAAAAATTAATTCAGGCGAAACAATAGGAATTATCGGCGGTACAGGTTCATCAAAAACGACATTAATAAATTTAATTCCAAGACTTTATGACGCAACGGAAGGTGTTATAAAAGTTTCCGGCCATGACGTTAGAGAATACGATTTAGAAGTTTTAAGAAACAATGTAGCAGTCGTATTACAGAAAAACGAATTATTTTCCGGAACTATAAGGGAGAATTTATTATGGGGAAATAAAAACGCTAATTTTGATGAAATTCAGGAAGCGTGTAAAATTTCATGTGCTGATGAATTTATTGAGAGACTTCCCGAAAAATACGAAACTAAAATCGAACAGAACGGAACTAATTTATCGGGAGGACAAAAACAGAGATTATGTATTGCGAGGGCATTATTGAAGAAACCGAAAATTTTAATCCTTGATGACGCTTTAAGTGCTGTAGACACTCACACGGACGCAAAAATTCGGGCAGCTTTGAAACAATTTATGCCTGAAACAACAAAAATAATAATCGCTCAAAGAATTTTATCGGTGAAGGATTCGGACAAAATAATCTTAATGGAAGGAGGAAAAATTAAAGCACAGGGAACTCACGAAGAGTTATTGAAGTCCGATAATATTTATGAGGAAATTTATTTGTCGCAAAATTCGGAAAGGAGTCGGGATTTTTAAGATGAAAAAATTTTTAGCATGTTTAACTTTGGTTTTAACGTTTTCAAATTCGGCTTTTGCATCAGGCTGGACAGGATATTTTACGATTGATTGGGGCAAGGCTGGAGATTATGTTTCTGAAAAATGGGACGATGTAACAGGCTGGTTCGGCGGGGGAAAAGAAGAAAAAATACCTGCTTCGGACGATATTTTAACTCCTCACATTGCTTCAGACTGGGATAAATTAACGGGTAATCTCACGGACGCTCTTGAACTTCGTGATAAAAATGAAAAATTACCGAAAAAAACTTGGCTTCCCTTCAAGGAAGATCAACGCAGCAACTCTAAAAAAATTAATGCACTTTTGGATTCGGCTTTGAAAATTTTAGTCGGCGGTGAAGCTGGAGATTTAAGGCGTGAAGCTACGGAACTTCGTGAAAAAACTGCCCGCGATAAAGTCGAACTTGATAATTTACGCAACAAAAGAATTAACGCTCCCGAAGACACTTATATGTTTTGGAAGATGACGAAAAAGGACGCTGATAAAAAAATTTCACGTCTCGAAGAAGAGGTTAAAAACGATGAAAAGAGACTTGCCGAAATAAATTCAAATCTTACGGCATCGTTAAAAAATATCGGGCTTGAACTTGATAATTCACAGACTGAAATTTTATTAAATTCCGTAACCGGCGATGATTTATTACAAAATACGATCGTTTTCTCGAACGTTAAAACTGTCGTTACAAAACTTGAGCAGTTATCACAGAATGGCACAAACAGTTTTGAAATCACACGAAGATATACAGGAATGTATTTAGTGCTTAACGATTTATTGATTCACACTCAGGAGGAATTAGTCAGGAAAATCGACGAAAATTACAAACCGAAATTAAACGTCATAAAATCTGAAGCTGAAAATTTGAGAAAAGACGCTTTGGCAAAGAGCAATCAAAATATTTACACCGTCGAACAGAGAAAAGCATTTGCCAACAACGCAAAATCAAATGAAATTACAATACAGGTTTCTAATCTTTACAACGAACTTTTAGATTCTCAAAAATTAACGACTATGAACAGCATTAAAAGCCTGCGATTAAATCGTGATTTAGCCGAAAACACTTACAGAACAGTAAGAAGTTCAGGAGAATTAAAAGGTTTGATTCAGTCGGGATTAAGCGTTATTGATTCGATTGATACTCTGACAATGCCTGAATTAAAAATTTTTGAAACCGGTGCTATGCGTTTGGAATTTGAAGAAATTAACAGACGTTTGAAGAAATAAATTTTACCCCTCCGTCAATCTTCGATTGACACCTCCCCGCAAGCGGAGAGGCAGTGTGTACGAGATAACCTCTCTGTCGATAAATCCATCTCCCCTTGACAAGGGGAGACTTTTTATTGCCGTCCCTCGTTGAGGGAAGGGGAACCGCTTGCGGTGGAAGGGTGCGTTCCCCTCGCAATTTATATCTCGTAAGGCTTTATTTCCTTTACTACATCTAAAATCGTTCCGTCTCGTGCTTCCAGAATCGCTACAACTTTATCTTTCCATTGAAGATCATCAGGTCTTCCCACCATTGAATAGGCTTTCTCCTGAAGTTCCTTAATCGAAACATGTTTTATTCCTGCTTTGTCAAGTGCTTCAATGATGTCTTTTCGATTCGGGTTTACGGCAGTTCCGTAATCAGTTACTACAACGTCAACGCAATCTCCAGGTGTCGTAACCGTTACAACCTTTTCGCAAATTGTCGCCATTCGTCCACGTGTTAAAGGTGTTACGATGATGCAGCATTTTGCTCCTTCGGCTGTGTCAGGGTGTCCGCCTGGTGCGCCCCTTAAAACTCCGTCCGAGCCGGTTATGACATTTACGTTAAAATCTGTGTCAACTTCAAGTGCTGCCAAGACAACAAAATCAAGTTTATTTACAAATGCTCCTTTGTTGGCTGGGTTTGCGTATTCGCTGGCCGTCATCTCAAAATGATTCGGGTTTGTGCGAATGTCGTCAACTGCTGCAACGTCAAAGTCCTGAACGTCAATAATTTTTCCGACAAGTCCCTTACGCTGCAAATCGCAAATCGGCCCAGTGATTCCTCCAATTCCCCAAGCCATTTTGATTCCACGTTCAACCATTAAAGGCTCAAGGAATCTGTTTACTGCAAGTGAAGGCCCGCCCGCTCCAGTCTGGAATGAGAATCCGTCTTTGAACCATGGGGTTGCTGCCATGATTTTTGCGACATTCTCTGCCATCATTAAATCACGTGGGTTTTGAGTCATTCTTGCTGCTGCTGAAGCAATCTTTTTCGGGTTTCCGATTTCGTCAACTTTTACGACATAATCAACGTTAATTCCGTGAATGCTTGGAGGAAAATTTGGATATTCGACAAGTGTATCTGTTATAACGACAACTTTATCTGCGTATTCTGAATCGACAACTGCATAAGATAAAACTCCGCAATCGCCTTTTCCGCCGAGTGCCCTTGCATTTCCGTATTCGTCAGACGTAGGAGCTCCGATAAATGCAACGTCAATATGAACGTCTCCCTCTTCAATAGCTCTGACACGTCCGCCGTGTGAACGCAAAATCGCAGGGGTTTTCAATTTTCCGTGTGAAACTACATCGCCCATTCTGCCCCTGATTCCGCTTGTCTGAATCCCCGTAACAATTCCCTGTTCAATATAATCTGCTATCGGGTCATGTGCTGAACCTAAACTTGATGCGGCGATTGTAATATCTTTGATTCCTAAGTCAACGATCTCTTTCATTACCATGTTGACGATATAATCACCGTCCCTGAAATGATGATGAAATGATACCGTCATTCCGTCTTTAAGTCCGCAGGCTATTATTGCATCTCGGATTGAAGGAATGATTTTGCTTTCGATCGGCTTCTGATAAATTTTTGTCGTCGGGGCTTGTTTCTTAATATATTTTCCGTCCCTGTAACCTTTGCCCTGATAAGGTTCGTATTTTCTCCCGTTTTTAAGCTGGACGGCTAAGGCTTCTGCGGGTATCTCTCTTCCTACTGCGTTCTTCATATTAAAGATCCCCCTCGTAAATTCCGCTGGCTTTTGCTAACCTGATAACTCTTTCTGCTCCGGGTACAAAAGCTATATCAATCATTTTTCCGCCTTCGATTGTGAAAACTCCTACGCCTTTATCAGCATTTTCACGATAAGCACGGACAATTTTTTCTGCCTCTGCAATTTCTTTCTGAGTCGGTGCGAGCATTTCATGAACGATATTAATCTGTCGAGGGTTGATTAATGATTTTCCGTCAAATCCCATTTCGACATTCTGTTTAACTTCAGCTCTGAATCCTTCGTCATCATTAATATTTGTGAATACAGTGTCGAAACATTGAATCCCTGCAGCACGTGCCGCCATTAACATATGACCTCTCGCAGCTAACATTTCGATTCCTCCTGGAACGACTTTAACCTGCATACACTTTCTGTAATCTCCGCCGCTTAATGCAACTCCAAATAATCTCGGTGAAGCCTGGCAGATTTCGTAAGCATTCAAAACGCCTTTAGGACTTTCAAGAGCAGCCATTAATAACGTTCTTCCGACTTCAACGCCAAATTCCTTTTCAGCTTCCGTAACTGCTTCGTCAACAGTTTGAACATCTTTAGCGGATTCGGTTTTAGCGATTCTGATTCCGTCGCAGCCTCCGGCAACACAAACCCTAATATCCTCTCTCCAGTGGGGAGTGTCGAGTCCGTTAATTCTCACGATAACTTCAGTATCGCCATAGTCGATTGATTTTAAGGCATGATAAAGTGAGAATCTTGCACTGTCCTTTTGATTTTCAGCTACAGCGTCCTCAAGGTCAAGCATAATTGAATCGGCTCCGTAAATGTAAGCATCTTTAATTAAACCCGGCTTTTGAGCGTTCATAAACATCATTGTGCGTCTTAATCTGAATTTTTCGGGCTTCGGTCTTGGAATACTCATCAGCGAATCACTCCTCCCCAATCAAATTTCCCGTCCATGTCGCATTGACAGCCTCGATAGAATGCACATTCAACACGGGCTTTAATAGTGCAGTCCAATGCACCGTGATCGTTGACAATGACTTTTGCGTTTTTAACTCCAAGTCTTTCAAGCGTAGCCAGAACTTCAGCTTTAATCTGTCTGCCGTACTGGTTAATAACAGAGCTTTCAAGCGTTAAATCAATTCCTCCGCCGTTGGTTGGTTCAAGAGTTATCATTACATCACTTGATTCCAGAGTCCCGGCAGTTCCCACCGCTTTTAACTCCATTTGAAAAAACACCTCCAAAGCAATTTATAAAAATGGAAAAATTTATTACGAATATTCTATCACAGCGAGATATTTTAAGTGTATAATTTTATAAAATTAAAAATTCAGGAGTGATTAATTATGGCTGTATCAAGTATATTCCATCATGTTATATTGAGAGAACCCGCAGAGATTGAAGCATTCCTCAAAGCCGCCGAAGAGTCCGAAAAAGATCCTTATGTCAAACCTGCAGGCTATCCAAAGCATGTTGTTACTTCAGACCCGAAAGAGATTTTGAGAATTTTGGAATTACGAGAGAAAAACGCTGGATTGATAAAATGAAAACTCATTTAACAAATATTCTTGATGAAATTGATTTACACGGCGAAGAGAAAGTAAGGAAAGATTTATTGACTTTTTCATGTCCGGTTAATCCGTCAATCGAAAATTTTTTCCGCAACAGGTCAATAGATTTTGCACGGCGAAAATTATCCATAACTTATATCGTAAGTGATATGGAAGACGGCTTAATTCTCGGTTGTTTCGCTCTGACTCACAAAGCAGTTTTAATTTCAAGTTCAAATTTAAGCAACACATCACGTAAACAGCTTGAAAGGTTTGCACGTCTCGACAGGGCGACAGGGGATTATATGGCTTCGGCGTTCCTTGTCGCACAATTCGGGAAAAATTACGGCGTTGATAATGGCAAACGTATTACGGGCAGTGAATTAATGGATATTGTTAATGACGTTCTGATTAATATTCAACGTGAAATCGGGGGCGGAATAATTTATCTTGACTGTGAAGACAACGAAAATTTGACTCGCTTTTACGTCAGTGAAAAATTCCGAAAGTTTGGGGAACGTTTCTCAGATGAAGAGGAACAAAAATATTTTCAGTATATGAGATTCTTTTAAGGCATATTATACCCACTGACTCACCCCTCCGTCTCACTTCGTGAGCCACCTCCCCGCAAGCGGAGAGGCATTGTGTAGGAATAAATGAGTCGCCCCTTACTAAGGGGAGATGTCAACTTTAGTTGACAGAGGGGTTATGACAACAACAACACACAAAAAATTAAATTTCAAATTTGACCTGCCGACAATTTGATGTAGAATAATTAATATAATCACGTGAGAGAAAATTACGTTTTTGATTCTCTTACTATTAAAACAAAATTTTAATTTGAAGGGAGAAATTCTCTAATGAGAAATTCAAAAAATATTCGACGTAAGGGTTTCACACTTGTTGAACTTTTGATTGTCATCGTTGTAATCGGAATCTTGAG
>JAFSKE010000071.1 GCA_017449135.1 Synergistaceae bacterium | reverse complement strand
TTTTTGTGTCGAGCGTCGAAATGGCTTTAACTGTTGTAGCTTTGATTTCCGATACCATTATTGCGGCTCATTTGGACAATGGAGCAACGGAACATGCAATATCGGCAATTAACATTATGACCCCGATAATTGCAACACTTGCATTAATATCGTCAATGTTGACAATAGGAGATGAAGTTTTATATAATAAAGCACTTGGCTGGGCAGATAAAAAACATGCTGACGAGATTTTCGGAATGGGATTATTAATTGCCTTAACAGCCGGAATGATATTTTACGTTGTTTCAAGGTTAGGAATTAATTTTTATTTAGATTTCCTTAATCCTCATTATGACATTAGATCTTGTGCCCTTGAATATTTTAAGTATTATCAGTTTGTTTTGATATTAACTCCTTTTTCATCGCTGTTAATTCAAATGGTTTATAATGACGGGGACGAAGCAGCCGCAAACTGTGCAAACCTCATGAACGTAGTAGGCAACATAATATTTTCGATAATATTTGCGTTTTATTTTGAAATGGGAATATCGGGAATAGCACTCGGAACACTGTTAAAAGAAATTTTCAGCATATTGATTTTGTCGTGTCATTTTTTCAAAGCGTCGAATACCCTTCATGCGAAACCATATTTTAATTTCAGTGAATGTCTGAGCTTCATTACGTACGGATTTGTAGATTCGGGAATGTTTTTAATGTGGGGGATTTTGAGTTTCATAATGAATAAATTTGTCATAGCATATTATGGGAGTTATTATCTTCCTGTTTTGACAATGGCCTTTACACTGCTTGAAATTACGTTTGTTTTCGACGGAGTTGCTCAGGCTGCGTTGCCATTGACAAGCGTATATTATGAGGAAAGAAATTATCCCGCAGTCCGAAAGATCATGGGTTTCGCAGAAAAAATTTCGATAATTGAAGGTGTTGTTGTCTCGATAATTCTTTTTGTGTTTGCCGAAAAAGTAGCGTTTTTGTTTGACATTAACAGCCCCGACCTTGTAAGACTTTCAGCACATGCAATCAGAATAATATCGTTGACATTAACATTTTCATCAGTAACATATCTCTATGAGACTTATTACATGATAACGGACAAAAATTTTATTGCCGTAATCTCATCGTGTCTTAGAAATTTAATTTTTGTGGCGGCGATTTCAATTCCTTTGGGTTTATTTGGAAATATTGATTTAATATGGTTAGGCTTTGCATTGTCTCAAGTGCTTTCGCCTATAGTATGTTCAAAAATTTTACTGTCATTATACACGGAAAAGGAATTATATCTTGCTGATGACAGCAACGTTGCAGATATTGATGTTGAACTTTCGCCGGAAAATATTAAAAGTGTTGTGGAGCAGGCGGAAAAATTTTTGCTTGAACACGGAATTGACAAAAAAAACATAAACAGAGTCTTATTCACGATTGAAGAGTATAGAATGTTGATATTAGATTCAAATCCGGGTAAAAAAATTCTTGCCGAATATACTTTACTGATAAAATCAAATGATAATGTTGAACTTATAGTAAGGGACGACGGGAAAATAAACGACATCACAAAATCCGATTCAAAAATCGATTCTTTGAGGAATTATGTATTTTCGCTTGCCGTGCCTAAAATTTTCAGAAAAAGAAATAACGTAACTGCCACAAGCATTAACAGGAATATATTTACATTGAATGAAGGAGAATAAATCATGATAACTTACACATTAGGCGGAAAGGAAGTAAACGAAGCCAAGATTGACGAAAGACTTTCGGGAGTTTCGTATCTTAAAGATTACAGGCTTGAACAGTTAAACAAAAATTCCTACAGGATAATGATTTTGCCTGAAAAAAATTGTGATTTGCGTGGCCTAAAAGGTTCAATTTTGGACGCATTAGTTGATGTTTACGGGATAAAAGGAAATTTTGAAATTGACATCATAACCGAAGATGATGAATTAATGCCGTCAGTGTATAATGTCAATGAAAAAGTAAAGAATAGGAGTGAGAATTTTTGATAAAAATTTTATTTGTCTGTCATGGTAACATTTGCCGTTCACCTATGGCAGAATTTGCAATGAAGGATTTAGCGGAAAAAAATAATTGTGAGGATAAATTTTTTATTGCCTCCGCAGCAACAACGAATGACGACATTGGAAGCGATATGTACCCTAATGCAAAGGCGGAATTAAAAAAGCACGGAATTTCGTTTACCCCTCGTAAAGCAAGACGAATTACACGCAAAGAATATTCCGATTGGGATTATATTGTTGCAATGGATAACGAAAATATTTTAGACCTTCATTATATAATGGGAGGAGACCCGGAAAACAAAATAAAATTGCTTTTGTCATTTTCCGGTGTAAATCGTGAAGTTTCAGATCCTTGGTACACGAGAGATTTTGCCACAGCTTTTAACGACATTAAAATCGGCTGTGAAGGACTCTTTAAGGGGGCGGCAAAATGGAAGAATGTTTAATCTGCAATGCACCTCTTGAATATCTTGAACGTGATATAACAATGGAGTGTGAAATCTGCCATAAACACGAAAACTCTAAAACCAGATGTATTAACGGCCATTATGTCTGCAACGAATGTCATACAACGGGAATGGACGCAATTATAAATTTATGCAAAAAAGAGACTTCAAAGAACCCAATCGAGATAATCGAAAAAATGATGTCGATGTCTTTTTGCCACATGCACGGCCCTGAACATCATGTAATGGTCGGAGCTGCATTGTTGACGGCATATAGAAACGCTGGCGGAGATATAAATCTTGATGAGGCTTTAACAGAAATTATGAATCGTGGCAAAACAGTTCCGGGAGGCTCATGTGGATTCTGGGGAGCTTGTGGGGCTGGAATAAGCACAGGAATGTTTGTGTCGATAATTTCAAAATCTACGCCGTTATCAAACGAACCTTTTGCAATGTCTCATAAAATGACTTCAAAATCTCTTGCTGAAATTGGAAAAATCGGAGGCCCTCGCTGCTGTAAAAGAGATTCATATATTTCGATTTTGTCTGCCGTTGAATTTGTGAAGGAGAATTTTGGAATTGAAATGGAAACTCATAACATCACATGCACACGTTCACAGCAGAATAATCAATGTATAGGAATCAGATGTCCGTTTTTCGATAAGGTAGGTTAAAACGTTTTGGAAAAATTACAATGTGTTATCGAACGTATTACTTATCACAACGAGGAAAACGGTTATTCTGTCGTAAAAGTCAGTGCAAACGGTTATTCTGACATTGTGGCTGCTGTTGGAATTATGCCCGAAGTACACGTCGGCTCAATATTTAATCTTTACGGAAGTTGGAAAATTCACCCTAAATTCGGACAACAGTTTAGTTTTGAGAGATGCGAAGAGACTTTGCCTGCCACAGTAAACGGAATCATGAAATATCTTGGGAGCGGTCTTATAAAAGGTGTCGGCTCCGTTTACGCAAAAAGAATTGTAGATACATTCGGCGATGATACACTAAATATTCTCGATAATGAACCTGATCGATTATCTGAAGTTCCAGGTCTTGGGGCAAAACGTGTGGCGATGATTAAAAAAAGTTGGATTGAACAGCAGGAAGTCAAAAATATAATGTTATTCCTTCAATCTCACGATGTCAGCACTTCATTGGCAGCTAAGATATTTAAGCATTACGGCAACGATTCAATAGCTGTAATAACTGAAAATCCATATAGACTTGCCGATGATATTTGGGGGATAGGTTTTAAGACGGCGGATTCGATAGCTAAAAAACTCGGTTACGGCCATGAAAGATTTGAACGTTTAAGGAGCGGAATTTTTTATACACTCAACAAATTATCTGAACTCGGACATTGTTTTTCATATCGTGATGAGTTAATAAAAGCTGCTGGGGAATTATTGGAAGTTGACGAGGATTTAATCGCCGCACCCCTCGATAAAATGATTAAAAATAATGATTTAATCCAAGATGACACGGCAATATATCTCCCTGTATTTTATTATTCTGAAGTTGGAACGGCTAATCGGCTTTTGAATTTAATCGACTCAGGAATAACAATGTATATGGGTACTGATATGATAAATTCGCGGACTGTGGCAGGTTCAAAATCAATTAACTATGACGATTCACAAATTGAGGCAATCAAGGCGGCTCTTGAAAATAAAGTTTTCGTTCTCACCGGAGGGCCGGGAACCGGAAAAACGACAACAACTATGGGAATCATAGAAACTTATCAGGAACGTGGAGCTAAAATTTTGCTGGCTGCACCTACCGGGAGAGCTGCTAAAAGAATGTCCGAAGTTACACGTATGGAGGCTAAAACAATTCACAGACTTCTTGAAATGAAACCTTCGGAGGGATTTCAACGCAACGAAAACAATAAATTAACCGGCGATGTCTTGATTGTTGATGAATGTTCAATGATTGATATTATTCTAATGAACAGTTTAATGAAGGCCGTACCCGATAATATGAGTGTAATTTTCGTTGGAGATGTCGATCAGCTTCCGAGCGTAGGTGCAGGGAAAGTTTTATCGGATATGCTGGCTTCGGGAGTTATTCCGTATGTAAGATTGGATAAGATTTTCAGGCAGGCTCAAAGAAGCAGAATAATTACTAACGCTCACAAAATTAATCACGGTGAAATGCCATATCTAACGGATAAAAATTCTGATTTCCTTTTCATGGCCGAAGAGGAGGACGAATTAGCTTTAGAACGTAGTCAAAAAGCTGCTGACAGAATCGTAAAACTTTGCACTGAAATTATGCCTCAATGGAAAATTAACTCCGATGATATTCAAGTTCTTACCCCAATGAGGCGTGGAGCGGTTGGTTCGGCTGAATTAAATTTGAGGTTGCAGGCTGCATTAAATCCCGAAAATGTTGCTTTGAAGCGTGCAGGATTTGAATATCGTGTTAAAGACAGAGTTATGCAGATTAGAAATAATTACGACAAAGCAGTTTTTAACGGAGACATCGGAATTGTTACTTCAATCAGCCCTGAAGATAATACATTGACAGTTAATTTTGACGGCAGAAGAATTAATTATGATGTAACGGATCTTGATGAACTTGTCTTGGCCTATGCAACAACTATTCATAAATCTCAAGGCAGCGAATTTCCATATGTTATTATGCCTGTCATGATGAGTCATTATGTAATGTTACAAAGGAATTTATTATACACTGGCGTTACGAGAGCAAAAAAGGGACTTATTATCGTAGGAGAGAAAAAAGCCGTTTATATCGCCGTCAAAAATAACAAGATTGTTGAAAGAAATACAAAATTAGCAGAAAGATTGAGAAATAAAACTTATGAATATCTTGATGAAGAAGATGAAGATTAAAGCAAAATTTTTAGTATTATTTTTAATTCTGACATTATCAATAACACCGTCGCAGGCTATTTCGGCTCAATGGCAGAAACAAGCAGATTTCCCCGATTGGCTTGGACGAGTCGATGATACTTTGGCTCTTAACAGCATGATAAGTTTTCATTGCTGGCATTCACAGGGAGTTATATATCTTAAAGTCCATGAGAACGTCAAAAATTTTGACATGTTTATCAACGGCATAAAAATAAACACTTCAGGATTTAAGACAGCAGGAAATTACACGGTTAATATATCAAATTACACGATTGACGGAATTAATACGCTTCAGATTTCAAATATTGAACCGGGTAACATAAATAAAGCCGTAAGCGTATCTATACCTTATCCTATTATAATTAACGGAACTCCCGAAGATGTCGGAATACGCCCTGAAAGTCTTTCGATGATTTCTGACATTATAGAATCTGATATTGAATACGGTTTCCCAACCGCACAGCTTGCCGTGATTCGTAACGGAATGCTTGTTTATTCCAAAGCATGGGGGAAAAATGTTGATACAAATACGCTTTACGATCTTGCTTCTGTAAGCAAAATGTTAGGCGTAAATTTTGCCATTCAAAAGTTAGTTACTGACGGAAAACTTGACATTGATACAAGAATTACGAATATTTTAGGATATTCCTTCGCCGATAGCAGGGGAAATTCTATGACTGTCCGAGATGTTTTGTGTCATAAAGCAGGTTTTCCGCCCGAATTTCATTATCATGACAAAAATTATGACATTTCAAAATTTAAGCATAATGACAAAGTTACAAATAAATTATATACAGGCATTGACGGAAGCCCTGAAACACGTGAGAAAACCCTCAAAGCAATTTTTAAGACTCCTTTAATTTATGCACCTCGAACAAAGATAGTATATTCTGACGTTGATTATATGTTATTATGTTTCGTCGTTGAAAAAATCACAGGACAAAAACTTGATGTTTACATGCGTGAAAAATTTTGGCGGCCTCTTAACTTAACACGAATAGCCTATAATCCCCTGAAAAATAATTTTAAGCCTTCAGACTGTGCTCCGACTGAGATTTACGGAAACACAAGAGATAATAATATGACTTTCAAGGGAATCAGAACTTATACATTGCAAGGCGAAGTTCATGATTATAAAGCATACCATTCTATGGGAGGAATTTCGGGACATGCCGGGCTTTTTTCAAATGCAGAGGATTCAGCTCGTTTAGCGTCTCTCATGTTTAACGGCGGTTACGGCGAACACAAATTTTTTTCCAAGAACGTAATAGATATGTTTACATCTCCATATTCAGATAAAACTGCAAATTATGGTATAGGCTGGTGGCGTGAAGGTGAAGACGGGAGAGTATGGTATTTCGGGACTCAATCGTCATCTTTTGCATTCGGTCATCAAGGCTGGACGGGGACGTTAATAATGGTAGACCCTTCAAGAAATCTTGTAATCTCCTACTTAACTAACAAAGTAAATTCTCCTGTCGTTAAACCTTACACGGGCAAAAAAATTTTTTCGGGCAACTGGTTTACTGCTTCGACGCTCGGCTTCGTGGCTCAGATTCTTTCAATCGGAATGGACAGCAAAAATGACGTTTCAGAGCAGTTATTA
The DNA here is from genome assembly GCA_017449135.1 of Synergistaceae bacterium. Classification (GTDB taxonomy): domain Bacteria; phylum Synergistota; class Synergistia; order Synergistales; family Aminobacteriaceae; genus JAFUXM01. The sequence goes on along the minus strand of JAFSKE010000071.1, from coordinate 22,043 downwards.
TCACTTCTTTCTGACATGGCAAAAGACAGCGTTAAACTAATACCGAAAGGAGCAAAAAATAATCACCCTTCTGTTTTGAACGCAAAAAGCAAAATTAATTTGTTGCTGCGAAAGGCAAAATCTTTGGGAGCTGACGAATATATTTCTAAAGCCGAGAATTTAAGTAAATTTTAGTGTATAATATAATAAAATTTTATTAAAGAAAGTTAGGTGTTTTTTTTGAGAAGTAACAAAATAAAATTTTTAGCAGTTTTTTTATCTCTCGTTCTCGCATTTTTGCTAAATTTGGGAGCGGAGACGGTTTTTGCAGCGACTTATCAGGCGAATAATAAAACATACGATCTTATAAGCGGAACTTTCAAATTCCCTTCGACAGTAAAGGTTAATGATTCATATCCTGATCTTTCGGCAAGATTTTTTTATTCAGACGGATTTTTCGCAGAAGACCCCACAATATACAATTCTCATCTTGCAACGGCTTCTTTATGTATGGCTATGGCGAGTTTTAATTCAAACTTAGGAGCAAGGGGAGATAATGTAAGTTACGCCAATAAATCCAGAAACATTGTCGAATATATGAAGAATATAGGTGTAGCTGAAAAAGATATTTTCAGAAATTTCTACACCAGGGTAAGACCTCAGGCTGACGGTATCGGCGTAATTATAGGCAAAAAAGCAACTGCCGATAACAGAACGCTTTTAATAATTTCGATTCGCGGTATAAACTACGAAAAGGAATGGGCAAGCAACGTAACCATAGGAACTACAGGAGAGGTTGAAGGATTTTCGAGAGGTGCCGACATAGCTATTGATACAATCAAGTATTACATCACGGACAAAAAACTTGAAAGCAATATCGCTTCCGGTGATGTCGATTTCTGGATTGCCGGTTACTCACGAGGAGGAGTTGCGGCTAACCTTGCGGCAAGACGTTTAGTTGATGAATACTCATCGAATGGAAATAAAATCTTCGCATATTGCTTTGAAGCACCTCACGGAGGATTATTGAGCAGCACAAATACAAATTATAACTGCATTCACAGCGTAATAAACAAAAATGATATTATAACTTACGTAGCCCCCACAGCAATGAAATTCCAGCGTTATGGAATAGATCATTATGTACCGGGTTCAGATGCTGATTATAAGAGCGGAAATTCAGATAACACATTCTATCAGGATTTGTCATCGCAAGAGTATATAAACATGAAAAACAAAATGTTGACTCAATTAAACGCCGTCAATCCTGCCATGAAATTTTCTGATGATTTCTCTTCATATGGATTGAATCCGGAAATGGCAAACATTGTAACAACGAAATGGATAACGACAGGCAGTTCTCTTCGCATGAATGATTTTCTTGACGGTTTTTGCGACAGATTAGTAGAATGGTGCAGTATAGACCGTCCATACTATGTTGCGAATGTTCAGCCTGCGTTACGCGACATCATGTTAGTTTCTGTTGAAAGCACAAACGCTGAAGTTAAAGAGTTTAAGGACAGAATTGCTAATCTCGGCAACATACAAGACTTATGCGCAGCCATAAGCGATGTTGTGCTGACTTTCGGTAAATGGGATAAAATTGATTTAGAACACAAAAAGCAGACGTTAAATAAAATTGTAAGGTGGCTTGATAGCACTAAATGTTTCGATGCTCTGAATTTAACAGATGCAGAGAAAGAAAGAATGCTCAAGATAGATTTACCCCCGTTTCTTGATTTTGTAATGACGTTTTTATCCGTTGATTCCAGAAATGAATTATATGATACGGCCGGATTGACACAGATTTTGACGCTTGCAATGAACATTTCAAATATCAAGATGAATCATTATCCCGAAACAAATTTTGCATGGCTTAGAGCTCATGACTCATTCTATGATAACGAAACTGCAAGTGTATCATCGTCTTTGACTGCTGCATCAGAATTTAATGAAACCGTCAAAGCTGCTGACGAGCCAGACGAAAATGCCTCGTTTATTTATGTGGCTGACATTCCCGATGTTTTCGTTGCTCATGGGACATCACCGAGTACAAGCCTTCTTTCAAACGAAGTAATAGGCGGTACAATGGACGGAGGGATCAAAAATCTTTCGATAGTATGGGATTCTAATTATGAACTTTATGCTCCTTCAGAGACTTTAGACGGAAGTTTATGGAATAAAGTTACAGACAAACAAACCGCTTTGAAAGGTGTCGACCCTCTTTTAGCTGTGTTCAAAGGAAAAATTACTGGAGCTAAACTTGAAGGAGTAAGCCCTGATGTTACAACTAATGTCTATATCGCAGGAGCTTTGAGACTTAATCCGCCATATGCTTCACTTCCTGACGGCGAATATAACGGAGCGCAGACAGTTTCTTTGAACTTTGCAAACAATGACAGCGAAAATTCGATAATGTATTATGTCAGTGAAATTATCGTGAATGCTGACGGCAGTATCAGCGGTGAGCCAGGTTCGCCCGTACCTTATAACGGAAAAATCACAATCGGAGAAAAATCACCTTCACAAAGCAAAGAATATGTTTTAGTTGCTTATGTCGAAAGCAATAACAAAAATGTAACTGCAAGCAGTGAGGAAATGATATGGTACTACAAAATCAATCCCGTAAAATCTGAAAATGTCAACAGTGAATATGTCAACAACACGATTTCAAAGACTTATACACTTTCCAAAGATGTTGCGGTTTATTGGAAATTGAGCGGCGATATAACTTTCTCAGCGTCAGGACTCTCAACGGCTGCCGAAAATCCAGCAGATATGATTTATGTAAATATTATGTCCGGCAATACCGGTGAAGTTGCTGCGAAAAAAGTTGATTTAACTGTAGTATCCATAGAAGGTATGACCCGCAAAGGCGTTTACAAAATTCCTGTTCTGACTTCAACCAGTAAGGACGATTGGACAAACGCTGAAACACAGACGATTGAATTTAATACATCTGAAGTTACGTCTTCGGAAAAAACAAATTCCGGATTAACAAATAGTTCCGGCGGAGGCTGTAATGTCGGTGTAACGATTTTAGGATTGGGAATTGCTTTATCTGCCTTAATCATGAAACGTAAAGAAAGCTGAAATTTTCGAGATTACAAAACCTCTCCATAATGGGGAGGATTTTTTTTACAATTTGATTTTACGGCCTGCATACATTATTATAAATATTATTTTTTTAGGAGGTAATAAGTTTTGAAGATTAACGCTCTTATGATTGACGAGATTGATAATGTCGTAACATGCGTTGAAGAGGTTTCAAAGGGTTCTGACGTTTTTTACAGGAAAGGCGATGAAATTCTTAGTCTCAAAGCTGAAGAGAATATTCCTTACTGCCACAAAATAGCATTAAAGGATTTTGCGAAGGGCGATGAGGTTATCAAATATGGCGAAATGCTCGGAAAAACTCTTGAGCCGATCTCAAAAGGACATTGGGTTTATGACAAAAATATTTACAGCGTTCCGAGAGATTATGACAGTGAAATGATTGACTTGACAGGAGGTAAAAGATAATGCAGTTTTGGGGATATAAACGAAGTGAAGGCCGTGCAGGAATCAGGAATCACGTTTTGATTCTCCCGACTTGTGTATGTGGGAGCGAAACGGCGAGAATCGTTGCAAGTCAGGTTAAAGGAGCAGTTAATATTGTCTTTAACACCGGCTGTTCAGATGTTCAGGCTAACACTGACATGTCGCAGAAAGTTTTGACGGGGTTTGCCTGTAATCCTAACGTTTTCGGGGTCGTTATAATCGGGCTTGGCTGTGAAACTGTCGGACATAAACCTTTGCGTGAAAAAATGCGGAAAATGACTTCAAAACCTGTTGTCTCATTTGGGATTCAGGAAGAGGGCGGAACTCTCAAAACTATTGAAAAGGCGGTCAGAGCAGCTCGTGAAATGGCAGCAGATGCAGCACTTCAACAAAAAGAATTATTCGACATTTCAAATTTATTACTTGGAATTGAATGCGGAGGTTCGGACGCTACATCGGGACTTGCGAGCAACCCTGCTGTAGGTGAATTAAGCGATTTACTCGTTGACATCGGAGCTTCAACAATCATGAGCGAGTCTATCGAATGGATTGGCGGAGAACATGTTTTAGCGAAACGTGCCGCGACTCCCGAAATTCATAATCAGATTATTCAAGTCTGCAAAAATTACGAAGAACATCTTAAAGCTGCCGGGCAGGATTGCAGAGCAGGACAGCCTACACCGGGAAACAAAGCGGGAGGGCTCTCAACACTTGACGAAAAAAGTTTGGGCTGTATTCGTAAAGGCGGAACACGTCCTATCGTTGAAGTTCTTGAACAGGCTGAACGTCCAACTAAAACCGGAGCAATAGTAATGGACACTGCGGGATTTGATATTTCGTCAGTTACTTCAATGGTCGCAGGAGGCTGTAACGCTGTAATTTTCACAACAGGTCGTGGAACTCCTACAGGAAACGCAATAGCACCTGTCTTAAAAGTTACTGCAAATTCCAGAACTTATAAAATGATGGAAGATAACATGGACGTTGATTTAAGTGCAATAATCACGGGCGAAAAAACATATAAGCAAATGGGGCGTGAACTTCTCGATGTCATTCATGATGTCTGCAACGGAAAATTAACGAAGGCTGAAGCATACGGATTTTCGGATATTGCTGTCAATCATGTTTGCAGATTTGTTTAATAATAAAATTACCCTATTTTTACAAAATGTGTTATTATTTTTATCATGAAAATATTAAAACGAGGTGGAATTTTATTATGAAAAAAGTTTTTGCAGTTTTGTTTTTAGTGATGTTTTCGGTGTCCTGTGCTTGGGCTTCTGAACCGATTAAGGTCGGACAGATTGCTGCGGTTACGGGAGATTTTGCGGCTTACGGAGTTGCAGAAGTTGAGAGCGTCAAAATTGCTGTCGAGGAAATTAACGCGGCTAGCGGAGTTCTCGGTCGTCCTCTCGAAATAATTATGTACGATTGCAGAACACGTCAGGAAGATGTCGTTAATGCTGCCCGTCGTCTTGTTGATCAGGATAAAGTTTCGGCTGTCATAGGCCCTAATGGTAGCGGACTTTGCATAGCTGCTGCACCGATTTTTAATCGTGGAAAAGTCCCCCAGATTGGAACACTTCCGACAAATCCCCTTGTAACTGTTGAAGAATCAGGAAAAGTAAGACCTTACAGCTTCAGAATTTGCTTCTTGGATCCTTATCAGGGTGCAATAATGGCTCAGTTTGCTGCAATAAATTTGAGAGCTAAAAAGGCTGCGTTGCTTTATGATGTCTCAAGCGATTATTCACAGGGACAGCGTGAATTTTTCATCAAGAGTTTTGAGGAAACAGGCGGAAAAATCATAAATGACGAAGGTTTCAGAGGCGAAGATGTCGATTTCCGTTCCCAGCTCACTAACATGAAAGACAGCGATGCGGAGGTTTTAATTTTCCCGTTCATGGGTAAATCTTTGCCTTTAGCAGTAAAACAGGCTCGTGAACTTGGAATTGAAATCCCGATAGTAGGCGGAGACGGTTACGGAGATTTCATGTGGGAGATCTGCGGAGAAACTTTGAGAAATACTTACTGGGTGACTCACGTTGACAGATACGATCCTGCCTTAAAAACTTTCTTTGATAAATATCAGGAAAAAACAGGAACAGAATGTCAGGAATTTGTAAATGCCGTTCTTGCTTATGACTGTGTTTACTGGTTAAAGGACGCAATCGAAAGAGCAGGAAGCGTTGAACCCGAAAAAATCCGTGAAGCTCTTGAACAGACTAAAGGCCTTAAATTAATGCACTGTACATTAACGATGGACGAGTTTCACAATCCTGAAGGCAAAGAGGGCGTTGTCCTTCGTTGTGATCCTGAAGAAAGAAAATCATTATTTTTCACGAAGATTAAGCCTGAATAAGAGGTTAATATTTTGCAATTTACTATTTCAACACTGTTTCAGCAAATCATAAACGGGCTGTCATTAGGCAGTGTTTATGCTTTAATCGCTGTCGGATATTCTCTTGTGTATTCTATTTTATTATTTTCGAATTTTGCACACGGAGGATTTTTAGTTGTAGGAGGATACGCCTGTTATTATTTATTGACACAATGGGGTTACGGTGTCGTAATTTCAATGACAGGCGCATTGCTTGCCTCAGGAATAACCGCCGTACTCACCGAATTTTCAGCCTATAAGCCGATACGTGAAAGGACTCCGATAACTTTATATCTTTTAATAGCCTCAATGGGAGTTAATATAATAATCGAAAATCTTTTTGTCGTAACTGTCGGAGGACGTGTTAAAGCCTTGCCTCAGAATACTTTTCCAACAGGAGTTTTTAATCTTGCAGGGGGAGTAACAATGAGTGCATCGGACATTATTTCATTAGTAACAGCCGTAGTATTTTTAGGTCTGTTGCAGTTATTTTTGTCAAAAACACGTTGGGGACTTGCCATTAGAGCTGCTGCGTGTGATATTAGAACAGCGGGATTAATGGGAATAAATGTAGCATTTTTAATAAGTCTTGTATTTTTCGTAGCAGGGATATTGGCTGCTGTAGGAGGAATATTTTTATCCGTCAGATACAGTTTATATCCTCAATTAGGAAGTATAACGACAAAGGCATTTATAGCGGCAGTAATAGGCGGTTTGGGTTCTCTTCCAGGAGCGGTCGTAGGGAGTTTGATTTTGGGACTTGCTGAGATGTTGACGGCTGGTTTCATAAGTTCTCAAATGCGCGATTTAGTTGTTTATTCATTGCTTGTAATAATGCTCTTAATTCGTCCGGCTGGATTTTTCGGCAAAAAAATAAACGATAAAATTTAGAAAATCATGAAACGAAATATTATTTTAATTTTAATTGGTCTTGCCTTAGCTTTATGGCCTCTCGGAGGTTATCAGGAAGGCATAATAATTTTAATGTGCATAAATTGTGTTGCCGCAATGGGAGTTTCGATTTTAACGGGCTTCACTGGAATATTCACGTTAGGTCATGCTGCATATATGGCATTAGGAGCTTATACGGCCGCAATCTTGACTGTGCGTTATGGGATTAGTGTTTTCCCTTCGATTTTGGCAGGCGGATTCATGGCAATTTTAGTAGCGTGGTTAATAGGTCTGCCGACACTTAAATTAACCGGAGATTATTACGCTATAGCATCTCTCGGATTATGTGAGGCTATAAGGTTAATTCTTGAAAACTGGCAGTCATTCACGAGAGGTTCAAGAGGTTTTCCCGGAATTGAGCCGTATACAACGAGGGGATTTGCCGTAACTATATTTATATTTCTTGCCATAATAACGTTTAATTTTCTTGAAAGCAGACTTGGACGAGAATTAAAAGCCTCAAGAGATGACGGTGTAGCAGCTTCGTTAATGGGGTTTGATACTCATAAATCAAAAATGAAAGCATTAGTAATATCTGCGTTTTATTGCGGAATTTCGGGGGCATTGTTAGGCGGTTACATGGGGTTTATTCAGCCTTCAATGTTCGACATGATGAAATCAACGGAATTAACTGCTGTCGTAGTTTTCGGCGGATTAGGATCGTTAAGCGGAACTATTTTAGGCTCTGCTGCAATAACTCTAATAATGGAATATTTCCGTGATATATCGCAGTATAGAATGTTAATTTACGGATTATTGCTCGTTATAATAATGGTATTTAGACCTGAGGGATTACTGGGAAGCCGTGAAATCTGGGATTTGAAAATGGGAGTGAAAAAATAATGCTTGAACTTCATAATATAGATATGTTTTTCGGAGGCATTGCGGCACTTCACGATATAAAATTCAGAGTTGATGACGGTTCTTTAACAGGAATTATAGGCCCTAACGGTGCAGGAAAGACAACAATTTTTAATATTATCACGGGAGTTTACACACCGACAGCAGGTTCAGTTATCTTCAACGGTTATGACATAACTAACATGAAAGCATATCAGATAAACCGTTTGGGAATAGCAAGGACATTCCAGAATTTGAGGTTATTTGCACGTTCAAGCGTTCTTGAAAACGTAATGACAGCGGCACAAAACAGATATGTAAATTCCTACAGGGAAGAAATATTTTCAGGCAACATGACACAAAAAATTTCCCCGAATTTATCATCATGGTATAGTTTTGTTGAAAGCTGTTTACATCTTGGACGCTGGAGCAGGATTGAGAAAACATTAAAATTTTCAAGTATGCAACTTCTTGAACGTGTAGGACTTCACGACAGAGCTAATCAGGCAGCCGGAACACTACCTTATGGAATGCAGAGGAGACTTGAAATAGCGAGGGCTTTGGCATTAGAACCGAAATTATTATTGCTTGACGAACCCGCAGCAGGTATGAATCCTGAGGAAGTTTTTGAATTAAACGATTTAATTACCGGCATTCATAAAGATTTTAATTTGACTGTCTTAGTCATTGAGCATCATATGGATTTAATAATGAAAATTTGTCCTCGCATAATATGCCTGAACTTTGGAGCTAAAATAGCTGAAGGGACAAGCGAGGAAATTCACAATAATCCGGAAGTTCTCGAAGCATATTTGGGAGGTTAAGAAATCATGGAAAAAATTTTGCTTGAAGCTCAGGATATTACTGTCAATTATGGAGCAATAAAAGCCCTTTCCGGTTTTTCGCTAAAACTTATGGAACACGAAATTGTTTCGGTCATAGGAGCTAACGGGGCAGGAAAATCAACTTTCATGAATGCTTTAATGGGAATGGTAAGGATTACAGGGGGAAAATTTTTTCTTGAAGGCTCTCCCTTATCATCTAAGAATTATAAAATCGTAAGGAGCGGACTTTCTTTAGTTCCTGAAGGCAGAAGGATTTTTACTCCTTTAACGGTTGAAGAAAATTTACGGATAGGGGCATTTTCAAGGAAAAACCGTAATGAAATTCGAGATGATTATGACTGGATATTTTCATTATTTCCGATTTTGAAGGAAAGATTAAAACAGTATGCCGGGACTTTATCCGGAGGTGAGCAGCAAATGCTTGCTATTGGAAGGGCATTAATGGCGAAACCGAAAATTTTATTGCTTGACGAACCCAGTTTGGGACTTGCACCGATTATAATACAAAATATCTTCAAGGAATTAAAACGCATTAATGAGCAGGGAGTAAGTATTTTATTAGTCGAACAGAACGCTAAACAGGCATTATTATTATCACACAGGGCATATGTTCTTCAGACGGGAAGATTATTAAAAGAAGGTTTTAGCAGAGATTTACTTGAGGACTCTGATATTAAAGCAGCTTATCTCGGTCAAAGTTCTTAAAAATTTAGAGGGAGGAGACTTATTATGAAAATAAACGGTCTCTCCTCTTAAAATAAAAAACAACCCCTCTGTCGATAAATCAACAAAGGGGAAACTCGGTATTTCCTTTAACGATGGAAAGAATTACCATAAATTTATAGATCCGTGTTCATCTTCACGAACCCAATACGCTTTTCCCTCATCGGCTCTGACGTAAATTTTGTCAGCTTTTCCGACTTTAGCAAAAACTTCCTCAGGTGTTATTTCCTGACCGTCTGGAGATTGAATAACAAGTTGTGTCTTTTGGGAATAATACCTTTTCCAAGCAACGACTGCCTGCCATTTCAAGCCGTAAGCATCAGCTACAGCATGAACTCCGTATTTGTCTGCCGCTTTCGATAATAACGTTTTTTCGTTTTGATCGTACTGACTTTTAACGGGCGGCAATCCATTAAAGCCAGGTTCTAAATTTTCCTTAATCATAATGATGATATTATATCACACAAGCCAAATGTAGATGATAGCTGATTAAATGCAAAAAATACATTTTGATATTGACAAACGTAGCTTTGAAGTCATAAAATAATAAAAATTTTATAAAAAGGCAGGTATGTTAAATTATGAAACGTATAATTTTAGCATTTATTCTGGTTGTTATGGCAGTATCGTTTGCATTTGCTGAACCGTCGGGAAAAGTCATGATGTATTCATCAATGCAGGAAGATCAACTGGTCGCCATCAAAAAAGGTTTTGAGGCAAAATATCCCGGTGTTACAATGGATTATTATTTTGCCGGCACTGGCAGAGTTATCACGAAAATTGCTACGGAACATCAAGCCGGACAGGTTGCCGCTGACATAATTTGGGTCGGTGATCCTTCGGATTATCTTTCATTTAAGGAAGAAGGAATCCTTGAAAAATATTCTTCGCCCGAAGCCGCCGCAATAGATGCAAAATTTATTGACGTTGACGGTTTTTATACCGGTGCAAGAATGATGAACATGGGAATCGGTTACAATTCAGCTCTCGTAACTCCCGAAGAAGCTCCGAAATCATGGAACGATCTTTTAGACCCGAAATGGGAAGGACAGATCGTAATGACTGATCCGACATCGGCAGGAACTACGAAATATTTTGTCGCTGCTTTGCTTGCAAGTCCCGAATATGGCGAAGAATATTTCAAGAAACTTAAAGCTAACGGCTGTGAACTTGAATCAGGAACTACTGCAACACATAATCAGGTCGCTGCAAGTGCTTACAAAGTCGGTGTCATGTTAGATTACGTCTCTCATAACCTCATGGCTCAAGGTTCGCCGATAGGGTTTACGTATCTTCCCAAAGATTTGATTTCGATTTTCTCGCCCATCGGACTTGTAAAAGGCTGTGCAAATATGGAAAACGGAAAATTGCTTTATGATTTCATTCTTTCAAAAGAAGGACAGGAAATTTTAGTAGCAAATAATCTCCTTTCAGTTCGTAATGATGTCAATCAAAAGGGTGTCAATGTTGAAGAGATTGCAAAATCGGCCATGACTGTTGACCTTGAAACTCTTGCGAAAAACTCAGATAAAATTCTCAGCACGTTTGACGACATTTTCAAAAAATAATCTGCTCTGAATTTATTTTACGGAGGCTCGAAATGGGCTTCCATTTTTTTATAAATTTTTGTTTGAAATTTGTTTGAAAGGAGATAAAATTCGTGGCTGGGATAAAATTTATTGATATTTCGTTTTCGTACGGCGATAAAAAAGTTCTCGAAAATTTTTCACTTGACGTTGAAGACTCTCAAATAATGTGTCTGCTGGGTCCTTCTGGTTGCGGAAAAACTACTTTAATGCGATGTCTGCTCGGACTCAACAAACCTTCGACAGGAGAAATTTATGTCGGCGATCGCTGTGTTTTCTCAAAGGAAAAGAGAATCAACATTCCCCCTGAACGTCGAGGAATAGGAATTGTCTTTCAGGATTATGCTGTATGGCCTCACATGACAGTTTTAGAAAACGTCTGTTATCCAATGAAAAAACACAAAATCCCAAAAGATGAGATTGACAGAAAAGCACGTTACGCACTTGAACAGGTCAGAATGAGCGATTATGCACCTTATCTGCCGAGTCAGTTGTCGGGAGGTCAACAGCAAAGAGTCGCAATCGCAAGAGCTTTGGTGAGTTCAGACGAAGTTATAGTTATGGACGAACCGATCACAAATCTTGACGCTAAACTGCGTGAGGAAATGCTGTTAGAAATTCGGCAAATTCAAAAGAACATCGGCACAACAATTTTATATATCACTCATGATCAAGAGGCATCGCTTCAATTATGCGATAAAATGGCAATTATGGATATTCACGGAAAATTATCGCAGATTGGAACTGACGAAGACATTATTTTACGTCCTTCAAGCCGTTTTGTCTTTGAGTTCATAGGAGTTTCAAACTTCTTCAGACTTTCCCAAAAATCCGGTTCATGGTGTTTTCACGATAACGAAAATATCAAATATGACGGTGTTATTCCTGATAAATATTCGTCAGCCGTTGATATGGGAGTTAGACCTAATGATATTATATTTGATGATTCTTCAAAAGTTCGCGGAATTGTAAAGCGTTCGGTCTTTTTAGGCAGTGAATATAATATGTTCATTGATTTTGACGGTCAGGAAATCAGAGTTCAACGCAGTACTTTTGATGACGGTTCAGGAAGTGTCAAAGAAGGTTCTGAAGTCGGATTGAAATTCCTGAATCCTGTTTTTTACACAGCAAAGGAGGTTTAATTCAAAAATGCGCCGTAAAGCAACATCTGACATCGCCGCAATGGAAGGTAAAAAATTCGGTCTTGACGGAATTATGACGGGTTTAAGTTTTATACTGCTTTTTATAATTGTCGTAATTCCTATTTTCATGATAATTTACAATGCTTTTTTCTATCAGGGAAAATTTGATTTAACGCTTTTCACGTCGGTAATCTTTGACAAAGAGAATCTTAAAGCTATGGGAAACACTATAATCATAGCTATAGCCGTAACAATCTTCGGGACTATAATGGGATTGTTTTATGCTTGGCTGCTTGGACGAAGCGACATTCCAGCAAAAGGATTCATGAGGGCATTATTCACAATTCCGTATATGTTTCCTCCATTTTTCGGAGCAATGGCTTGGGATTTATTGTTTTCAGGGCGAGCAGGTTATATTAATCGCTGGCTGATGTCAACATTTCATCTAAAAACAGCACCGGTTAATATAAACAGTTTAGGCGGAATAATTTTTGTCGAATGTTCGTATTATTTCCCGTTTGTGTTTATGCAGGTCGTAAGTGCCTTAGAAAGAATGGATCCGACACTCGAAGAATCCGCAAGAATCGCCGGAGCCCGTCAATCTCAAGTAATTTGGAAAATAACTTTGCCTTTAGTAAAACCTGCAATCTCTGCCGGAGCATTGCTGATATTAATTTCGTCCCTTGCACATTTCGGAGTTCCTTCGATTTTAGGGTTCTCGAAAAATATCTACACGCTTCCGACTATGATTTATGCTTTGATTAACAAGTCCGGCGGAAGTTTTGACGGAATCAGACAGGGAACGGCATTATCAATTTTGCTTGTCGTAGTCGTAGCTATAGCATTGGTAATTCAAAAGAAGGTTTTGAGTTCCGGAAGCTATGACATCATAAAAGGTAAATCAATGCGTCCGACGTTAATAAAACTAAGGGGAGCAAAATATCCGTTGTTATTCTTGGCATGTTTAACGCTTTTAATTATTGTCGTAGTTCCTTTGGCTATGATATTCCTTGTAGCATTGGTAAAAGCCTACGGACTGCCTTTAATCTGGAAGAATTTTTCATTCAGCAATTACGAAAAAGTTTTTGCTTCGACAGCTACAATGGACTCAATCAAAAATTCGTTGTTCCTGTCCGTTACGGCAGGTATAGTCTGTATGTTCTTAGGAGTTATGATTGCTTACGTTGTGAACAGAATAAAACCGAGAGGGAAAAATTTGCTCGAAATACTTTCGATTTTGCCTTACTCACTTCCAGGAACAGTTTTAGCTATCGGAGTAATTTTATCGTGGTCAGGAGCAATTTTCAAAATCACGTTATATAACACAATCTGGATAATTTTAGTGGCTTATATGGCTCGTTATCTTTCATTCTCAATGAAGAGCGCATCGGCTTCGCTGCAACAGGTTAATTCGTCATTAGAAGAGGCTTCAAGGGCTTGCGGTGCGACACACACGGAATCATTAAGGGATATAACACTGCCATTGATAAAGCCTGCTATGGTGTCGGGATTTTTCCTGATATTCCTGCCTGCAATGAGGGAATTAACAACTTCAATTTTGTTATACGGGCCTTACAGCAGAACATTGGGAGTTCAGATTTTCGCTCTTCGTGATGCCGGAATGATACCACAGGCGGCGGCGTTGGCTTCAATAGCTATTGTCTTAATAATAATCTGTAATTCCATTGTTACATGGATAACAAAAGATCGTAAAGGAGCGTAGAAAATGTCGGATAAAAATCAGGTTGTATTGCGTCATGTTACCAAACGCTTCACGACAAGAACGATGGGAACTGTAACTGCAGTTGATGATTTCAATCTCGAAATTAAAGAGGGAGAATGTTTTTCATTTTTAGGACCTTCAGGTTGTGGCAAAACTACGACTTTGAGAATGATTGCGGGGTTTGAAGATCTGTCGGAAGGCGAAATAGAACTTTGCGGCCGTCCGGTATCTATAAAGGCTAAAAATTTGTACGTTCCTCCCGAAGAAAGAGATTTGGGAATGGTTTTCCAGGCTTTTGCTGTATGGCCTCACATGAATATTTTTGACAATGTAGCATTCCCGTTAAAAATTCGCAAGGTCTCAAAACGTGAAATCGAAGCAAGAGTTAAAGAAGCTCTAAAACATTGTTCGTTAGACGGTCTCGAAAAAATGTATCCTTCGGAACTTTCCGGAGGCCAGCAGCAAAGAATAGCTCTTGCACGTGCTATCGTAACGAATCCTAAAGTTATGTTGCTTGATGAGCCGTTATCGAACTTAGACCCAAAACTTCGTGAGACAATGCGTTTTGAAATCAAGGAACTTCAAAGACAATTCGGATTTACAATAATTTTTGTAACTCATGATCAGTCTGAAGCTATGGCAATTTCTGACAGAATGATGGTTTGTGATATGGGAAAGATTATGCAGATTGACACCCCCGAAAATCTTTACAGAAAACCAAATTCACGTTTTGTCCATAATTTCTTGGGAGAATCAACGTTCATAAATGTTGAAATTAAAGACGGAAAAATTTTCCCAAAGGGCAACTATTCTCAGGCTATAAACATTCCAATTCCCGAAAACGCAGGCTCTGAAATGGTTATAGCAACGAGGCCTAACGCTATAAAGCTGACTAAGGATTCAGGTTTTATCACAAAAATCGAAAAAAGAATATTCCTGACTGATAAAACCGAATATCTTGTTGCCATTGGTGAACAGCTGGTGAAAATTCAAACTCCTCACAGGATTGTTTTTGCACCGGGCGAGACTTGCGGAATCGAAATATCAGAACCCGGCTGGTATCCTCCCGAAGATAGAGAAACTGAAGCCGAAAGAGCGAGAAGACAGCGTTTTTAGTCAATATCGCTCTTCGCCCTTTCCTCTCCTCATTATTTGACATAAATTTACTTTAATATTATAATCAAAAAAATTTTTATGGGGGTAGTTTTTGGACGATAAGTTTAGCGAAGGGACAAAATGTTTAACGTTGGTTTATCAGAATTGTTTGTTATATTTTTGATTGCATTCCTTGTTGTAGGGGCAGAAGATCTCCCGAAAGTTGCAAGGTGGCTTGGACGGCAGATTAAAGGTTTAAGGCTTCTCATAAAAGAAATTAAATCCGAAGTCGGCTGGAATGATCTTGTAAATGATACGCAGGGAAGTATCAATCATGAAATAAAATCTCTAAAATCAGAATTTGATATATCTTCGGAATTAAATCAGGTATCTGAAACAGTTGAAAATACTATGAGAGAAATTAAGAATTTATGAAGGAGGAATTTTTATGCACTTGGGAATAACTGAAATATTACTGCTTATATTTTTAGCGTTGGTACTGTTCGGAGGCAGCAAACTTTCAGGAGTCGGAAAGGCGTTGGGAAGAAGTATCAGGGATTTCAAAACGGAACTTCGAGACTCAAACCCTTCGGACATTAATAAAGAAGCTGAGGAAGTAAAAGCGTAAATGAATGCTGATAAAAAGGCATCATGGTTATCTCACTTGATTGCACTTCGTAAAGCATTTGTTGTGTCGTTTGTTGCGGTTGCAGCAGCGTTTTTAATCGTGTATTCTTTTGCCGTTGAATACATTATGAATTTAATGATTGCTCCTATAAAGGAACGTGGCATCGAAATTATTTATACTGCAATGTCTGAGGCTTTTATCACAAAAATCAAAGTTGCGTTTATTGTTGCTGTAATTCTTGCCAGTCCAATAATTATATGGCAGTTTTGGAGTTTTATTAAGCCGGCGTTATATCCTAAAGAGGAAAAAGCCTTCAAGATAACTTTCTTTGTAGGGCTTATATTATTTTTATCGGGGGTGATATTCTGTTATAGTGCTGTATATATGCTTGCCGTTGATTTTTTCCTGATAGCAGGAGATAATCTTGCTACACCGATGTTATCGCTTGACAGATACATAGGATTTTTATTTGGGTTTATTTTACCGTTTGGAGCTGCATTTCAGTTGCCCGTATTTCTATATATCGCAACTAAAATCGGCTGGACGAATTATAAAATTTTAGCTTCAAAAAGAAAATATGTAATCTTAGGAGTGTTTACTCTTGCCGCAATTCTTACCCCTCCAGATGTCATATCACAGATAGCGTTGGGAGTGCCTATGGTTTTGTTATATGAAGTAGGTATTCAGGTTTGCCGTTTTGTAAAATAAAAATTTGAAAATGAAAGGAAAAACAAAATGAGTGAAATTACGAGAAGAGATTTTATTAAGGCCGGTGCAGCAGGAATTGCAGCAACAAGTCTGCTCGGCGGTGTCAGAGCTTTTGCAGATGAAGAGCAGGTTAATCCCTTCAAAGGCAAAAAAAAGTTTGCAGGAGTTAAAAACTGTCGCAACGTAACGGAAGATATTGTTTATGTCGGTGTAAGCGATCGCCGCATTCAGTTGTTTGAGAATGTATATCCCATTCCTCGCGGGGTAGCATATAATTCATATGTTTTGCTGGATAATAAAACTGTGTTGTTTGATACAGTCGATCGTTCCGTAACGGGACAATTTTTTGAAAATCTCACAGCGGTTTTGAATGGCAAAAATTTGGATTATCTTGTCGTTAATCACATGGAACCCGATCACAGTTCCGCAATTTCTGAGGTTTTAGTACGCTATCCGAATGCAAAAGTTGTATGTACTAAGGCTGCCGCAATTATTCTGAATCAGTTTTTTGACTGTGATATTTCAGACCGTTCAATAATCGTCAGCGAGGGAAATACGCTTAACACAGGCAAACACACATTAACGTTTGTCATGGCTCCTATGGTGCATTGGCCTGAAGTTATGATGACATATGATGATGTTTCGGGGACTCTTTTCTCTGCCGATGCTTTCGGAAGTTTTGGCGCATTAAATGGAAATTTATTTGCTGATGAGGTAAATTTTGAAAAAGATTGGCTTCCTGACGCAAGACGTTACTATTGCAACATTGTCGGTAAATATGGCAAACAGGTTCAAGATGTTTTGAAAAAGGCAGGCGGTGTTGATATTCGTATTTTATGCTCTACACACGGCCCTGTATGGAGAAAAAATCTCGGCTGGATTCTTGACAAATACAATTTGTGGAGCAGCTATACACCTGAAGAAAAAGCCGTTATGGTTGTTTACGGTTCAGTATACGGCGGAACTGAGAGTGCAGCGAATACCCTTGCGGCGAAAATTTCACAAAGCGGAGTTTCAAATGTTGCAGTCTATGATGTCTCGAAAACTCACGTCAGCGAATTGATTTCCGAAGCATTCCGACGCAGTCATATTGTCCTTGCTTCAATAACGTATAACATGGGTATATTCACTCCGATGAAAAACTTTTTGCTCGATTTAGAGGCTCATAACCTTCAAAACCGTTGTTTCAGTCTTTTGGAGAATGGCAGTTGGTCTCCTGTAGCCGGAAAACTCATGAAAGAGATAATTGACCGTATTCCTAATTCCACAATAGAGGGGAAAACAGTTAAGATTATGTCTTCACCGTCAGAGAAGGACATGAATGCTTTGACAGAACTTGCAGAGACTGTTTCAAAATCAGTTCTCGGAGGAAATTCAAAGCCCGTTAAAGCCACCGAAGCAGCAGCATCAACAAAATGGGTATGCAAACTTTGCGGTTACGTTTACGAAGGCGACGAATTACCCAAAGATTACAAATGTCCGATCTGTGGTGCCGGAATAAGTGCATTTGAAAAAGTATCGAAGTAATAATATTAATAATTGGAAGGTGTCGCTTGTGCTGCATCTTCCAATATGTACTTTTATAAGCTATAAGCTGACTTTAATTTCAAATAATCTCGGCCATCTTAATTTTGTTTGAAATTTTGGGACATTATCACCGAAAATATTATGTAAAAGTTCTTCGTTTTCCTGAAAAGTATCACTAATAAGCTGCTCAGCAGTTTTTGTATCTTCAATATTCCATACATTAACGCCGGCATTCTTTAATTTTTCGCTGACCTTCTGGCGCACAATACTTTGATAAACGCAATCATTTAATATACGTTCAGACGTGTAAGACTTATTTTCCTCTGAATTTTTATTTTTGCAGGCCAATAACTGTGCGAGCAGCGTACCTAAGGAATTGCTTGCCGTGTCCCATGCTGAATACCCATACAGTTCAAGAATCGGAATCTTTTTCGCAACAGCCGTTAATAATTTCGGGTTTCCTCCGTTAGCTGCCTCAATATCCAGTAAAAAGACATGTTTGCCATTTTTTACAAGATCGCTGATACGTTGGCTCATGACTTCAAACTCTTCAGAACTGTATTCCTCGTAACCTTCAGAAAAACCCATTACGTAATCACTTTGTTTTCGTTTTGGCGGAAGAATACAAATTACATTATCTGCATTTGACGTTTCCCTGATGTTCAGTGCTGACATGTGGCTTTTCAGATTCTCAACGAATGGGCGATCTTCATACATGGCCGAAAAATTAATATTTTCTCCGAGCCACACTATTTTCGTATCACTTCCATCAGGACATAAAGCACGCATTACCAGCTCTGCACCGGCTTCCCCCGCACCATTTGCCATATAGATTTTATCGGTTAGTCCTTCTTTCTGAATCATAGACAATAGTTCTTCCTGTTCAAAACGCTGTATTCCCTCAGCTTCGGAATCTTCCTGACAAATTATTAATTGATCGATTATACCGTCTTTCACCAGTTGAATAAAAGCAAGTTTATCTCCATAACCGAACTTCCTTGCATGAAGAAAAGTATTCAGCACCTTTTCCGGAATTTCCGCAGTTAAATTTTTAAGTTCTGCTTTTGCCTCAATATCTCCTTTAGCATATGCACGATAATATGCTTTTGAATATTCCTGAATCTTTTTCCACCAAAAAACACTCTCGTTATCGAATGCCGATATAGAGTTTCGCATTAACACGTTTGAAGCATAAATTTTCAAATTCGGGTGTGCTTTTTTTATAGTGCGGAGAGTTTTTATGATTTCGTTACGATCAGATATGCTGATTTTTACTTCACGAGACTGAATCAATCCTCCGTATAACAGTTGTTCTGCACTGACAACCAAAGCATCACATTTTTTAGCTGTTTGTAAGAGCCATGACCTAAGAAGAGCTGTCGATTTAGGTTTTTCACGAAAAAACGTAAGAATATCCATATCCGGATATAATATCTTTGCACCAAAAAGTTTTCCAAGCTGAATAGGAATATCATATGTATATGGTCTTGTGTCAAGCGGAATGAAACCTATGACCCGCTGCGTTTCACTGCCAGCCGGCTGCTGTTCAAGGACACACATCGCAAGCAGCAAAATTAATAGCAATATTTTTTTCAAGATTAATTAATTCCTCCTTAGCATTCTTGATTTGAATTATAAGCTAATTGTCAAAATTTTTCAAGCATTGCCGTAAGAGGAATTAATAAGTATAATGCTCACACAGATTTTGCAGTGAGCATAAAAATAAAGCAATTATTTATTGAAAGATTCCATTGCGTTATTGATTTTCTCAATTAAAACTTTTGCATGTTCTTGAGCTTTTTGAATGTGTAAATCCTTATCGGCGACTTTACGCATAATATTATAACCGCCAGTGTACACCATTCCGCAAAAATCCATACCGCATAAATCAGCTAATTGCAGTAACGGTAATTGATAAACACCCATAGGATAACCCATTCTCTCGCCAATTTGATATTGATTTTCAGGTGCGCCTGATGTCATCGAGAGAATTAATTTTTTGCCGTTCAATAATCCGCCTTTTGCGTCATGAGCAAAGCCAAATGTGAAAACTTCTTCCAGCCAACGTTTCATGATTGCAGGTGCTGAGTACCATTGAATAGGATATTGCAATACGATAATGTCAGCACTTGAAACCCTCTGACGTTCTTTGCGAATGTCAATCTTAAAATCAGGGTATGTCTGATCCAAGTACAACAATTCTGCTTCCGGAAATTCTCTTTTAACTTCTTCCATGATTGTTTTTGTTGCCGTAGATACCTCGATTCGAGCATGTCCCGATACAACTAATAAATGACATTTTTCCTGAGCTGATACTACAGATGCAACAGCTAAAGCTATAATAACTCCGAAAATTAAACTTGTAACAAACTTTTTCATGTTTCTATTCTCCTCTTTGTTGTAAAATATTTATAATTTCTGCTTTAACTTTCGTCAAATCACTACATGTTAAAACAGGAATTAATTTGTCGATTTCTTCAATGCTCTTATCCCACCATTTTAATTTGAGCATCAATGAAATTAATTCATCATCAAAACGTTTTCGTAACACTTTAGCCGGATTTCCTACAACGATAGTATAAGGCTCAACATCACTGCCTACGACACTATTTGCTCCGATAATAGCACCGCTGTTTATATGAACTCCTGGAAGTATTACAGCATTCTGCCCTATCCAAACATCATTATCAATTACGGTATCGCCTTTAATAGGAAGATCAACTTTTTCAGGCGGAGTCATGTGCCAGCCTTCTAACGTGTAAAAAGGAAAAGTTGATACAGAATTAAGTTGATGATTTGCTCCATTCATTATAAATTCAACACCGTATCCGATTTGACAAAATTTGCCTATGATTAATTTATCGCAGATCCATTCATAATGATGAGTAACGTGGCTTTCAAAATCAGAATCTGCTATATACGTAAAATCTCCTACTATGATATTTGGATTTTTAAGAGAAGGTTTTACATAAATTTCTTTTTTATATCCTGCAACTGGATATAATGTATTCGGATCCGGTATTTTGTCATTCAAAACTATTTCATCTCCTTTTCCCAAACACGAACAGTATTAATCTCTGCTTTGTCTGCAAGTTCTTCAAGCGTCTTAATCTCATCAGATGATAAAACAAGATTAGCGGCCTTAACTGCATCATCAACATGTTTAACTTTAGTTACCCCTAAAATCGGCAGAGTTCCTTTAGCTATTGCCCATGCAACGGGGAGCTGTGCAACTTCAACGCTATGAGAATCAGCAATTTTTTTCATGGCAGAATTTAATTTTTCAATCTGTGAAAGCACGGGATTATAAACTTGACCTCTTGCACTTTCAACAGGGAACGGGTGTGCAGTGTCATATTTTCCTGATAATGCGCCCTGTTCGAGTACCATATATGAAAAAAAAGTTGCTCCGTTGTTTTTGCACCAATCCAAAATTCCTGATGTTTCAGAAGAACGATTTAACAGGCTGTAATGATTTTGAATTGCCGATACTTTCAAACCTTCAGCTCCTAAAATTCCGGCGGCTTCTTTGATTTCGGCGAGATTGTGATTTGAGAGACCGATTTTGCCTATCTTGCCTGTTTTTGCAAGAGGAATTAATTTTCTTGTCCATTCAGGCGCACCTACAGGATTATGAATCCAGTAGAAGTCCATAAAATCTGTTCCAAGACGTTTAACGCTTCCTTCGTACATTTCAATTACGGCATTTTCAGCTTCAGGGTTTGCACATTGAGGCGTGAATTTTGTTGAAATCAAATAGCTTTCACGAGGAACAGAGCGTAAAAATTTTCCCAGTACCTCTTCAGATGTTCCCATGCCATACACATATGCTGTGTCCCAAAGATTAAGCCCTGATTTCATTGCTGCGTCGAAGATCGGGCGTAAATCTTTTTCCGTGAAATTCGTTCCAAATGTTCCGTCATTGCCCCAAGCCCATGCTCCGAGTGCGATTTTCGGTGTTGTCATAATAAATAAAATTCTTCCTTTCTAATAAATAATAAATAAATCTAAAGATTAAAGATAACGTTCAACAAAATCTCTAAATTCTTTCAATGATAATTCTGCCTCATAAAGTTCCGGCAAAAGCAAAGGAAAATCATGAGGCATTCCTGGATATGTTGTCAAAGTTGCTTCGACATCATCTGACAAAGCCCTATTAAGCAGCGATAATCCGTCATCGACGAATAATTCATATCCTCCCAACTGTATAAGCATCGGAGGAAGTCCTCTTAAATCTGCATAAATAGGCGATAATTTTGGGTCGTTAAGTTCCATGTCTCCGGCGTAAGAAGGTTTAATGACCTGTACTTCACGATAAAGCGGAAAACCTTTACTGCCAAGAACTAAATCACGATCTCGATTTTTTATTCTTGATG
>JAFSKE010000070.1 GCA_017449135.1 Synergistaceae bacterium | reverse complement strand
GTTAATAAATTTCTGTGGAAAATCATTTACGTTTGATTGTTCTCCAGACACGATGACGACGTTAAGGAATAAATTTGCGCTTGGCAAAGAAGTTTACAGACCGAAAAAGAAAACCCTTATTTATAGATTGGAAATAACGGCAGAAGAACAGGCCGAACTTGAAATTTTGAAATTGGACGCTCCGAAAGCTCCGAAGTCAGAGAAGCGTAAAAAGATTCCTGAATGGGAGATTTTGGGAGTTTCAAAATCGACTTATTACCGCCGAGAGGAAAGGGCAAAAAAAATTACTGCGAAATTGAGGGTGATTTATTCGCAGTATTTCAGTTTGTTATGGATTATGAACAAAATGGCCCAACAAGAGGCTCCTGTTAAATTGTCTATACAAATGAGACTAAAAAACTCTGCATATTATGATAGGGGAGAGGTCGCAGGTCGGAGAGGTCGCAGGTCGGAGTTCATATTATTGTCTGGGGGTAAGCGTAAGGTATTCGGAAAAGATGATATTCAGGAATTGGAGAGGCCACCTCCTACTATTGGGGGGTGAAGAGTTGATTTATTTGTGTTGGTAATTATGAGTTTGAGTTTGAGGATTAGGAGGCTGTAAGGTGAAGCAGGTTATTGCGATTGGATGTAATGGATTGAACGGATTGGTGCTAGTGGTTAGTGAGGAGGTCGTTGGTGATATCCTGTATGCTGTTTTTGTAGTCAGTCGCACATCATTTTTTCGACTTTTTTCTGATTGCTTACATCAAATTTTGAGCAGCGTTATCTTCAATCGCATCTTCTCGTTGAAAATATTCGCGCAAAACTTGAACCGATTTATGACCAGTCTGATTCATTATGCTCCGTTCGGTTTTTCCTTGACGAATTGCTGTTGTTACGAAACCAGAGCGGAGACTGTGAGCCGAGAGATTGAGAGACAGACCTGCTACCGAAGCTGTAGCCTTAATGATGAGCCTGATGCTTTGAGAAGTAAGACGCTGATTTGTAATTTGACCGCCTCGCAAAATTCTTCGGAACAATGCGCCGCTGGAGATGTTGCAAATGGAAAGCCAGTTTTTGAGTAAGGAGAGTGGTGAAATGGATTTATCGTAACTTGGAAAAATTGCTTTGAGCATTCCGTGAGCTTCCTGATCGGTTTTCGATTTTAGGACTTCGATGATTAGGATTTCCTGATTATCTCTGAAAGTCCATTTGAGATTTTCGATATTGAGGGCGCAAAGCTCGGAACGACGGAAAGCACCAGCGAATCCTAAAGCGATAATTGCTCTATCTCTGACGTGCTTAGGGGAATTGTCTTGAGGAATTGAGTTGAGAAGATAGCGAATAATGTCAACAGTCGCCGCATCTTTTTTGTGAGGAGCTGTGCCATGTTCACGCTTGAAACCTTTGACGATTTTCTTAATCAGCAAGCTCTCTGTAGGGGACGCAAGATTATTTGCTCGGTGCAGAGCGGTGATAGCGGCCAAAGTTTGCTCTAAGGTGGAACAGGACATTTTATTTTCTGCCATTTGAGCGATATAGGCGGCGAGGATTTCACTTTTTACAGGAAGGGAGGATTGAAGACCTGTAGAGTTGCACCAAGTGAAGAATTTGTTTAACTGACACGAATAAACTCGGCGTGTCTCGAAGGCGGTTGAAGCCTCAATGAGTTGCTGAACTTTATCCCGTAAATGGGAAAAATCAGTAACAGATGTTTGTTGTGCTTTTATAACATCTAAAGAATCGGAGTTTGACATAAAAATAACCTCGCAAAATTTATTAAATTACGAGGCTAATTATAATATTGTTAAGTTAAAATTAACGTTACTTAACTTCTTAAAAATTACAACTCCCCCGACTTTTCAGAGGAGTTATTTGGTACATTATTTATTTAATATTGAATTTCTGAAATTGTCTATCTGTTCGTTGCTCATTCCGTTTGAACGCATAAATTCAACTGCTGCATTTAAGGTATTAGAACGTCCACGTTCCTCGCCGCGAGCTTCACCAATAGCAATACCTTCATCACGGAAATGTTCCTCAATCCAAGTTAATTCAGCCATGTTATTCTCTCCTTTCATTTTTTTCAGTTCATCGAAATATTGAGTTCGTAGCTCTTTATCTTCAAGGTTAATCAAGCGATTAACAAGAACAAGAATACCTGCACGTTCTCTTGTATTTAATCCAAGAGCTTGAAGGTTTCTAGTTATCTTTAATAAATATTCAAGTTTAACTTTCTGAGCGTCATTACTCATGTAGTCGCTGTATTTTTTTGCGGCGTAAATGAAGCTGTCGAACGGATTATCGCTGTTTAATAATTTTTCATCGCTCTGTTTGTAAACTTCAAATAAATTATATTTGTAAAGTAATTCGGTTCCGTATTCGCTGAACTCGAATTTGCCGGGTGTTTCATCAGACGGTCGTTTGTCTGTCAAGATTGCGAGAGCGACAGGCATACGTCTGTAATGAGCGAAAATAAGGCAGCAATACAAAATCATTCTGAACGAAATATCTTCGCCGCCCTTGCCTTGAATTTCAATATGAAGTAGGACCCATTGATTTTTTCCCGACTTCAGCGGGACTTGAACGAGTGTATCAACAAACTTAGCAGAGTTATGTTCTTCACTCAATGAGACTTGTATTGTATCCCTTAATTCTTTGTCCAAGAAAGTGAAGCCTTGTGAAAAATCTACGTCCTCGTAAAGTTCCGGCATCATGCGTTTCAAAAGCAATGGCAGATATTGCTCAACAGCGTCTTTCCAAATTCCGTCCTTATCAACATTCAAAAAAATCACCTCTCTTAATATTGATTTTATAATTTTGTACGTTAATTATAAAACGATTTTGCGTTCCCGATTTTCAGAGGCGAAAATTTTGTTATCTGTCCCATCTTTTTTCAAGACTTTTTGGCAGGCCGCTAAATACGACAGTTTTTAATTCATTGATTAAATTTTCTATTTCCTGCATTTCTTCTTGACTGAAAGAAATTGTTAATGCGTTTGCGTTCTCTTGTAGCCGTTCTATTTTTCTCGAACCCGGAATGGGAACGATATAAGGCTTTTTATTCAAAATCCAAGCTAATGAAATTTGGGCTGGAGTAGCTCCTTTTTTGTCTGCGAGTTTTCTTATCAGGTTTAGGAAGGAGGTGTTCTGTTTATGTCCTTCTTCCTGATATTGAGGCATAAAACTGCGAAAATCATCAGGGTTTGTAAAACTTTGATTTTCATATACATCTGAAAGAATCCCGTTAGCAAGCGGGCTGTATGCTACGAAGCCTATATTTAATTCTTCGAGGACTGGAAATAACGCTTCTTCCCACCGAGCCATCATTGAGTAACGATTTTCAATACAAGTAACGGGACAAACTGCGTGCGCTTTTCGTAAATGTTCCTCGTCCGTATTCGATATGCCCCAGTGAAGAATTTTTCCCTCTTTTATAAGGTCTGCTATAACGCTTGCAACTTCTTCTGCTGGAGTAATAGGGTCAATACGGTGTTGGTAATACAAATCAATATAATCTGTGTTAAGTTGTTTGAGGCTTCCTTCTAAAGACTTTCGTATAGTTTCGGGGCGAGAATCGTAAATGCGTTCTCCTTTTTCCGTGATTGTGATACCGAATTTCGTAGCAATTTTTATCTTACTG
>JAFSKE010000069.1 GCA_017449135.1 Synergistaceae bacterium | reverse complement strand
GGTCATAATGTTAATTGCCGATATTGCATGTTCCGTTGCTCCATTGTCCAAATGAGCCGCAATAATGGTATCGGAAATCAAAGCTACAACAGTTAAAGCCATTTCGACGCTCGACACAAAAAGCAAGGATTGGAATTTTTTACTCCGATAGACTTCATTAAAATAATACCTCCGAAGCACATTTATTTTCATTCATAAGTTTTAAGAGTTTGTTAGTTAAATCGAGAAAAATATCCGCAAACTTTTCAATCGTTTCAGGTTTATATTTGTTAGCTGCGTAATCTGTCAAAAACAAAAGTTTATCATCGTCCTGTCTTAACTCAACATCAATAATATTATCTGATGTCCCGCTGCCCTTTGAAAAATCATTGAAATCAATAACCATGCTTTCAAAGAGATTTATTTTTGCCGGAACGTCATACAAATTGCCATGATATATAAAACACAGAATATCATCTCTCAAAATTTTTTCGTCAAGCATAGTGTAGGAATAATCTCTGTGTAAGAGACTGCCTTTAAGCTGCTCCCTGACACTTTCAAAAATTTGATTCACCGTCAAATTTTGCAAATTCAAAGCAACAGGCATATCTAAAATCATATTGCCGACAATATTATGATGAGATTTTTTCCAGCGTCCTTTATATGTCCATGTGTTAATGACGTTTTCGGAATTATTGAAAATTGCCGTAGATAACAGAGATATTGCGGAAAAAAATTCGTTATACGTTAAATGATAATTTTTCAGAATTTCTAAATCGCTCTGGCAAAAATCAACTTCCCTAAACAAAAGCCCCTGAGTATTTTCCCGTTCATCTGAAAAATCAATTTTCGGGTATCTGCTCCATTCGGTGTTTCCGTAAAGATTTTCATAATATAATCTGCTTTCCTGATAATGAGGTAAATTTTTCGCCCGTTCCCTCTCCTCAAGATATGAAAACCAACCGTCCCGCTCAAGTTCTTTACCCGCATAAACTTTATCCAAATCGTAAAGAAATATGGCTTTTGCAAAGGCATCACAAAAAACATGATAAGTATCAAAGAAAAAATATTTTGCCTTCTCCGTTTCAAACAGTCTGAATCTTACCGGTGCATCATCAGGTTTGAAGGGCTGTACTAAAGTATTTATCATTGATTGAAATTCAGCGTCCGAAATTTTTTCGATTTTTACGTCGGTGATTAAGTCGGGAATGTATTTTTGAAAAGGTACTCCGTTATGTTCTTCGATAACCGAAAAACAAGCCGGGTGAACCTGAGCAGTTTTGATGATAGTTTCAGACATTTTTTTCATGTCAACCCAATCATATAACTTCATCAGCATTGGATACATGTTGAATAATGGAGAATCGGGAAATTCTTTTTGACGTTCATACATATAAAGCTGTTCGGGGGTTAATGGGTATTCAAAAATTTTAATTACTTCCTTTCAAAATAATTTTTTTCACACCATAACCGTAATATTGAGCGAACATTATATTTGTATTGCCTTCGGGGAAGTTCTCAAACCCCCCTGACCACAACACATACTCATTCAATGCCCGCCACCGTGTGATTATAGCAAATTTTGAGGGCTTTATGTCGGGAATGATAATTGAATTGTTGTGTTCCTGTTCTTCGGCAGACTTGAGAATATTTTTAATCTGTCTTGAAAAATCAAAATCAGCATAAATACACAAGACCATATCTGAAAATAATATGATTATTGCTGAATATTTTAACCAATCCGGGAAAATTACATTTTGAAGAGCCGACACCGAAGCAATTAACAAAAATATTACGGCGGAATATCCTGCACGTTCGGGAAAATCAGGCGAAAACATCATGATCGAAAGACTGAAAATTCCCGACATCGTGAGAGCAAAAATATAAACTCCCTGAAAATCGAATCCGTTTTTGAAAAGGTAATGTATAATAGGAAGAAATATAATCCATGCACGAAGTATTACAGGCAAAAATCCGGAAAGAAAATTTTTTGCGAACATTTCTTTTTTCATGAAAGATTCTTCGGAAATGAAGTAATCAGGGAACTGTTCACGAATGAGCCGGACATGAACAAAATTTCCAGGTGCGAAAATCAAAAACGAATACCCGACGCAAAAAGCAATAAAACCTAAAATCTGCCATGAGCTTAAATTTCCGTAAACGAGAGAATTTATGAGACAGATTAATGTAAAAAAGAAAACCCCTGCACCTCCAAATTCATTTGAAAAGCCCGCCAAAAATCCCAAAATAATTATCAGCATGACGTTAAAATTAACAGGATTAAAATAATTTAAGGCATAAGGAATTATAAAAGAACACTGAAGCACGGCCATGAACATATAAACGCACGAACCGCAAAGCCATAAACTCGTAATTAACATCGAAGGAATGCAGAACCAATAACAGAATAAAATCCATAAAATTAAATCAAACGAAACAAATTGAAATCCTGTATTCCCAATTCCAAGCCAATAAATCAAAAATACAAGCGAGACAAAAATTAAAGTGTTTACAATGTTGAAAAATTTTTTGCCGATTAAAATAAAAAACTGAATCAGGAAATGTGCAACAAAACGCCCCGACCATGTTAAATAATGCGAATATTGAGAGACAAAAATATCTTTTATGGATTTAACACGCTCTCTCTTTCCGATTCCGTCCATTAAATTTCCGTTATCTTTTCCGTCCCAGATAAAAGCATAGGAATAATCATCAGAAAATAAAGGCAGGAAAAAATTTCTCAAGAAAAAAACTCCTGAGAATGTCAAAAGTAAAATAATCCAATTCATGTTTTTACTCCGCTGTTATCTGTTTCAGACCGTAATAAGCCGCAAAAGTCAGATTATGATGATAATAAGGAGATTTTAATATGTCGGCGTTGTCAAGAAGTTCCTGATCATCAGCAGCTCTTCCTTCTTTATAGTGTGGAATCTCTGAAACTTTTATTCTTGAAACTTTAACTAAATCTTTGTCCTTTTGTGTTTCGATAAAAACTAAACGTTCATTTGACTGTTTGTAAATATTGACATCATGAACAAAACATATTGAAATATCAAAAATTAAAAAGATTACCGCAGTAAATTTCAGGACATTCACATTTTTCACAACAGCAGCAAGCAAAGCAGACATTAAAATTATTGAAGTGCTGATGACATAAATTTCTTCGGGAAAAACAAAATGCAAAGCTAAAATTAACGCTCCCAAAATTCCTGCGGTGATTAAAAATTTTCGTGATAGGATTTTTATTTTCGACATGGCCGAAGACGAAGCAATTATCAAAAATACTGATGACGCAAACGAGGCTCTCGGAGAAAATTCAGGCGAAAACATCAGGGCACATAGTATCATCAAAGCCGAAAACGTGAATGTTAATACATAACCGTATAAATCATCTTTAGATTTTCGATTCTGCCATAGATAAGCAAAAATCATAACGTAAGCAGGAAGCTGAGATAAAATCACAGGAAACAATCCCCAAAGGAAATTAACAATAAACATCTCGGCACCGTAAAGCCCTTCAGACGAATAATATAAATCATACGACAAAAATTTTTGTGTCAGAACAAATCTGTTCACATTTCCCGGAGCAAGAATTATAAACGCAAAACCTAAACAAAACGCAACAAAACCTGCAAGCATGAAATTAATATTTTCGTGTTTCAGCTTTGAACGCAAAGTAAAAATTGCAGTCAGGAAAAATAATCCGACTCCCCCGCCTTCGTTTGTACAGCCTGCGAGGAATCCCAAAATTATTATTAAATGCAGAGGGAATTTATAATCTTTATCGTTATAGCGTTTTGCATAAGGAATTAAAAACACACATTGTATCAACGTCATCAATAAATAATTACAGCTTCCGCACTCCCACACCGTTGTTACGAAAAATTCAGGAAGGAAGAACCAAACGCCCAAAATTACCCATAACAAACGTCCGAACGAAATATCTTTTAAGCCTTGAGCCTTTTGACTAAGCGAATAAATCAACAAAATCAATGCAGCAAATGCAAAAGAGTTTATGATGTTGAAAAATTTTTTGTCGAACATCAAAAACGTTTGCATAATACCCACTGCAAGGGGACGGCCTCCCCAATTAAAATAATGATTGTATCCTGATTTTACGATGTCTGAAAATGATTCAACACGTTTGAAATCCGGAACTTCATTCGGCATTTTGTCAAAGTCCATTAAATTCCCGTATTTTTCCGTCCACACAAAAGAGTATGCGTAATCATCAGCAAACAGAGGCAGCAGAAAATTTCTTGCCGCAAAAATTCCAAAAATCGCTAACAACAACAAAACCCATGAATATTTTTTCATACTTAAATCTCCTTAAAGTTTATAATTTCAATGTTATTAATTTTAATTTTATCTTTAACTTCATCTGATTTCAAGGCGTTTAATTCTGCTTCAAAATCATGATCCCAATTTAACGACGCTTGCAAAATTTTGTTATCGCTTCCCACATGAGTCATAATTTCGGCTGTATTTTCAATATCATCAATCACAGAACACAGCCATTTTTCATTAATCGAACCTCCCGCGACAATTCCGAAAAATTTATCGGGCACGGCAAAATTTAATTTTTTAGCTTTATGTCTTGCCCGTGATGATAAAAAATTCAGTGCGATTTTGCTGATTACCCCTCCACCGTTAAAGCGGTTCCCCTCCCCGCAAGCGGAGAGGCAGTGCGTCCCCGTTCTACGGGGAAGAGGGCCATTTATGGCGAAGGGGTTAGCATGTGGGATTCGCATAGCTTTGACGTTTAATTTAATTGCCAAGTCCGAGACTATCTCAAAAATTTTCGGCAAAACATGTAAATGCTGGTGGCTGTCAACATGCGATATTTTGATTCCTGAATTTTGAATTTTGTATGCCTGTGCTGACAATTCGGCTTTGACTTCATCAAAATTAATTCTGCCTGTCAAATAGCGTCTAACAAATACGGAAAAATCTTCGCAAAAATTCCCTGACGAATCGACAAGCGATTTTATTTTTGAAGGCGGTAAAACCGGAGTACCTTTGACGAGCGTAAAATGAATGCCAACTCCTAAATTTTTATTTAAGAGTGCGATTTTCACAGCGTCATCGAAGGCATTTCCTCCTGCCATGATTGAAGCTGATTTACAGATACCGTTATTAAAAGCGTCATTGACGGCGGAATTTACTAATTCATGACTGCCGAAATCATCTGCATTAACGATTAACTTTTTCATTTTTATTTTTCCCGAAAATAATTACTTTGCTTGCTATATAATTTAGAACATTTATTATTATTTCGCTCATCAGTTTTGAAAACATTGCATTATAAGTCAATAAATCTACAGAAACATACATTATTAAGACATCTAAAATTCCCGTAGTTATTCGACAGCCGAAAAATGTAGAAATCTCATGAAATAAAATTTTTTTGTCAAATGATTTACTTTCAAAGACAAATAATTTATTGGTTATAAACGCAAATGTTACGGCAAAAAACCACGCTGTGATTACTGAAATAACGTTTGAAGCATGAACGACATTATAAAAAGTGTAATATGTTACAAAATTTACGGCGGTAGTTAATGCTCCGAAAATTATATACATGATTAAACTTTTACTCATCATCTTTCTTTGCGTAAACCTCCCGGACAATGTAAAGCGGCCTGTGTCTGCTCTCGTCATTAATCTTTCCGACATAAACTCCTACAATCCCCGTGAATAAAATATTCAGACTGCATAACAATAATAGGAAGAACATTTCTGAAAATGAATTAATAATTCCGTATAAAATTACTGAAATCAAACTAACAAGCCCAAAACCAAAAATAAAATTCAAAGGGAAAGAACTGAACGACAAAAGACCGTCAAAGGCAAGCGAAAAAAGTTTTTTGAACGTAAATTTTGAATCGCCTCCGTAACGTTTTTCGCAGACATAATCTATTGTTGTAGTTTTGAAGCCGACCCATGAAAAAATCCCCCGCAGAAATTTATGAGTTTCCTTGAATTTCATGACAGTATTAATAACCCGTCTGTCCATTAAACAAAATTCTCCGACCTCTTCAGTGATTGAAGCAGTTGAAACGGCATTGTAAATTTTGTAGAAAGAATGCGTTAAAAATTTTCTGATTACGCCGTCAGAATCACGATTCGTTCTCTTCGTATAAACAAAATCGAAACCTTCACGCCATTTTTTAATCATAGAAGGTATAACCTCTGGAGGGTGCTGTAAATCAGCATCAATAATCACTGCCGAATCTCCTGACGAATAATCAAGCAACGCCGTCAAAGCCGCTTCAATTCCAAAATTTCGTGAAAACTCAATGACTTTTACACGTTTATCTTTTTCAGCAAAATTTTTCAGAATGTTTAACGTGTTGTCTTTGCTTCCGTCATCGACAAAAATAATTTCAAAATCCTCGTTAGTTTTTTCCATTACGGGAACGATTCGGGAATAAAGAACCTGCAGGGATTTTTCTTCGTTATAACATGGACATAAAATTGAAATCATCATTTTTATTCCAACAGCCTCCAGCCGCCTCCTAAAGTTTTGAAGAGAGTAATTAAGTTTATAATCTTCTGCCCTTCGCTTGAGACAAAATCATTTTCAAGAGAATACACCTGCATTTGAGAGTTTAATACATCGGTATAATTTATTAATCCCTGAGAATATTTATTCCTTGAGATTTCAAAATTCGACATGGCCGACTTCAAACCTGATTTCAAAGATTCATTCCTCAAAATTTCCTGAGCGTTTGCGTTTAATGCGTTGCGAACTTCTCCGACAGCTTTTAAGATAACACCTTCAAATTCAGCCAATAATTGTTTCTCGACAGCCGTTTGAACCTGAATATTTTTCCTGATTTCGCCACCGTTGAAGATCGGCCAATTTAACTTAGGAGAAATTGAATATGTGTAAGAACCCGACGAAAATAAATGTCCAGTGCTGAAACTTTCAAGACCTATTGAGCCTATTAACTGAATTGTGGGATAAAAACTTTTTTCGGCTGCCTTACGTTTTTGAATTTGAGCCTCGAACTTTTTTTCAGCAGCACGAATATCAGGGCGTTGTCTCAAAGTTTCCGCAGGGATTCCGATTAATTTTTCGATTTTTATATCAGGAAAATTTTTGAAGGCGGATAATTTTTCGTTGAGACTGCCGGGGATTTCACCTGTTAACATTGCAATGGCATTCATTAACTCATTTATTGAGTGTGAGATTTCGGGAATGTTTGAACGTGTTACTTCGAGTTCCGAATGAGCTTTCTGTACGGCAAAATCATCAATCAGACCTGAATTACGCTTAGACTTCAGGATTTCTAAAAATTCGCTTTGAACTTTCAGATTATTTTCAGCAATTTCTAATCTTTTCTGTAAAATTCTCAAATTAAAATAATTTAACGCAACTTCAGCCGATAAACTTACCCAAGCATTATTTAAGTTTGAAGTTTCGGATTCAAGTTCAGCCTTTGAAGCGTTGAGCAGATGTTTGTTTTTACCGAAAAAATCAATTTCCCATGACGAGTCAAGACCAAACGCATATTTGTTATAACTTTTAATTTCGTCGTCCTCAATATCTGAATTTCTGCCGTTTTCGTATTCTGATGAAAAATCAACTTTCGGATTAAAATTCGTTCTGGTTATTCCGAGCTGTGCCCTTGCCTCTAAAACTTTTGCCCGAATAGCCATGAAATCACGATTATGTAAAAATGCCTCGTTAATAAGTTCTGTTAAAACATCGTCGCCCAAAGTTTCCCACCATTCAGATAAAAAGCTGTCTGACCTTTTCGACTTGGTTATGAGTTTTTCCCATTTGTAATCGTTTTCGACTTCTTCAAAATTTCCCGTTAAATCTTCAGATGTATATTTTCTGACAAGTTCGAGCCAGTCTTTGTTAGCTTTATCCGTTAATTCTGAAGCGTCCGCAGTGAATGAAACAGAAAAAATTAATATTAACGCAAAAATTTTATTCATAGTCTTCATCATCATCTTCATAATCATCATTATTAAAATTTAATTTTCTCTTTAATGCTTCTCTCAATCTCTGCATCATGACAAACAAACCTGGAATTAAAAATATCCCGAATACGGTTGCTGCCAGCATTCCGAAAAACATTACCGCTCCGACATGCCGTCTGCTTTCTGCTCCTGCTCCCGAAGCTAACAACATCGGAAAAACTCCTAAAACACATGTGAATGCCGTCATTAAAACAGATCTAAATCTTTCACGTGCTGCCGTCAATGCTGAATCCAAAATCGAAAGTCCATGAACTTCCCTTTGTTCCTTTGCAAATTCGACAATCAAAATGGCATTCTTAGTCGCAAGCCCGACAAGCAAAAGCATTCCAAGCTGTGTGTAAATGCTCATGGGAATATAAATTATTATCAGGCCGATTAAAGCTCCCAATATTGACGAAGGAAGAGACATCATGACTGCAAGAGGTGCGCTCCAGCTTTCATACTGTGCAACAAGGAATAAAAATCCGAATACTACTGCGGCCATGAAAACAAGCGAAAACTGCCCTTTAGTTCTTTGTTCGTGAAATGTCTGTCCTGACCAAGCATATGAATATCCCGCTGGCAAAACTTCTTCGACAATCTCAATAATTTTTTCGGTCTCATTCCCATTTGATGCAAAAGGATCGGGAATTACGTTTATTGAAGCTGAAGGATAAAGATTAAATCTTTCAAGTGTGTTCGGGCTTTCGATTCTCTTGAATGAAGTAAATGAACTCAAGGGAACCTGCTGTCCGTTTTGATTGGGAATATAAATTTTGTTGAGTGCTTCGGGAGTGTCTCGGAAATTCCAGTCGCTTTGAATTATTACACGTGATTTCTGAGTTCCGATGTTCATATCGTTTACGTAATAAGTCCCGAAATATGCCTGCATAATGTCAAAAACATTTCCGATTGAAACTCCCATAGCTTCGGCCTTCAATCTGTCAAAATCAATGTAAATGTGCGGAGTGTCAATGTTAAATGAGCTTGAAACATACATAAATTCTTCCTGCTGTTCGAGTTTTTCGGTGAGATTTTTAACTACTTCGGCAAGTTTTACGGGATCATCTTCATTTCTTGACTGAATGACTAAACTTTTTCCGCTGGTTATGTCGAGCTCGGATATTGCGGGCTGTGAAAATGCAACTATTTCGGCATCGTCGGAAAATTTTTCAAGTTTTTCGTCTATAGTCTCTATAATTTCCTCCTGAGATAATCCGGGCTCTTCACGTTTTTCAAAATCATCAAGAGTTAACGCAAACATTCCTATATTTTCGCCGTCTCCGTCAAGCAAGCTGAAACCTTCTATGTAAATATAAGTGTTTACGCCTTTTAGAGAATTTATTTCAGGTATTACCTTTTGTAAAACTTCACGGGTTTTGATTTTAGGTGAAGAGTTGGAAAGT
Source organism: Synergistaceae bacterium (assembly GCA_017449135.1). Taxonomy (GTDB): domain Bacteria; phylum Synergistota; class Synergistia; order Synergistales; family Aminobacteriaceae; genus JAFUXM01. The sequence goes on along the minus strand of JAFSKE010000069.1, from coordinate 11,315 downwards.
TTCACGCTGCCCATTATCATTCCCTGATCCTCATCAGGAATAAATACACTCGGAATTTCGTTCATTATAAAATATGAAGATACGCACAAAGCTGCAAAAGATATTAAAATCACAAACGAACTTCGTGCTATAAAAACTGACAACCTCGCAAAACCTTCTGTCGTGAAGCCTAAAATTTTGTTAAACCATGCTAAAGGGCCTCTTGTCTTGGGTTTTATGTCTTTTAACAAATGGGCACACATTGCAGGACTTAATGTAAACGCTACAGTCGTAGAACATACAACAGCAAATGACATCGTAGCGGCAAACTGTTTATAAATCTGTCCCGTTATTCCTCCTAAAAATGCTACGGGTACAAAAATCGCAAGAAATATTAACGTCGTAGCAATTAACGAAACTCCTACGTCTTTCATTGCCTGCTCTGTAGCCTGTGCAGAATCTTTAATCCCGTGTTCCATTAAATACAAAACTCTTTCGACAACTACAATAGCATCATCAACGACTGTACCTATTACAAGGACAAGCCCGAATAAAGTAAAAATATTTATGCTGTAACCTAAAAACGCAAGCCCTATGAACGAGGCCATTATAGAAACCGGAATCGCTGCAGTGGGGACTAAAGTTACACGCCAATTCTGAAGGAATAAATAGCATACTAAAACAACAAGAATAAAAGTTAATGCAAGCGTCTCGAAAATTTCAATTATCGAAGCGATTACAAAATCTGTTGTGTTATAAAACAAAACTATATCGACATCATCGGGCAATGTTCTTTTCATGTTTTCAATGGCTTCCCTTGTACCGTTTATAATGTCGATAGCGTTTGAGTTTGCACCTTCGGATAAAATCAGAATCGCCGCAGGTTTGCCTTGATAATATGAACTCATAACGTAGTCATCGGCTCCCAATTCAACCCTTGCGACATCTTTTAACTTTACAATTCTTCCCTCTGAACTTTTGAGCGAAATATTTTCAAATTCACTTATTTCCGACAATCTGCCCTTTGAAACGATTGATAAAACTTCGTGAGAATCTGAATTTGAAGCAGGGACTGTCCCAAGCGACCCCAAAGCAGCCTGTTTATTTTGAGCTTCGATTGCAGTTATTACGTCGGAGGCACTCAAACCCATTAATGATAATCTTTCGGGATCAAGCCAAATTCTTATCGCATACGACGCACCTACAACATTAACATTTCCCATGCCGTGAATGCGTAATAAAGTATTTTTGACGTTTTTGTTTGCATAGTTCGTTAAAAATAATTCGTCCCTCGTTGCATTAGGCGATGTAATGGCAATAAAAGCAAGCAAATTTGAAAACGATACATCAGTATGTATTCCTTCGTCAACAACTTCTTTCGGAAGCGATGACATGGCCTCTTGAATCCTGTTTTGAACTCTCACCATAGCAATATCAGGATCAGTCCCGATTTCAAATACTACAGTAAGAGAATAATATCCTTTATCGTTCGTTGACGATGCCATATATAACATATCATCGACACCATTAACGGCTTCTTCAATCGGAATTGCGACAGTTTTTGCTAACGTTTCAGCGTCTGCACCGGGATATAATGTCGAAAGTTCAACCTGAGGGGGTGCGACTTCGGGATATTGTCTGACTGATAAAGAATGAGCACAGATACCGCCTGAAATCATTAAGAACAACGAGATTACTATTGCAAAACGGGGACGCTTTATAAAAAATTTTGAGAACATTTTTCTATTCCCTCTATTCCTCTGTAATTCTGACTCTGACTAAAGAACCAGGCAAAAATATATTATTTTCGTTATTTACTTTGAGCCTGATATTTATGCTTCCTGTTTCGGGATTCATTACGTTATCCTCAAAATCTTTTTCGACAGTTCCGGTATATAAAGAATCGTCAGCGAGGATTAATTCATATTTTAATTTTTTGTCGGAGTTCTTAAATTTCAAATAATCTCTGTCAGGCATTGCGAATAAAATTCTTATTGGATTCACCTGTACTATCTCGCACAAAACATTTTCGGGAGATACATAACTTCCTTGATGATAATTTATTTTTCCGACAAGACCTGAAAACGGAGCTGTGATTTTTGTATTGTTTAACTGAATTTGTGAAATTTTTAATTCTGATTTAGCCTCTTCAACCCTTGCACGAGCCTGTTTGACTTCACTTTCGGCAGTATCAACATCTGAAGCAGTTACGCCTCTCTGATCAGCAGCTTTTAATCTCGAAAGATATTTTTTAGCCCCTTCGAGTACAGCCTGAGCGTGTGAAAGTTCTGCCTTCTTTAATGAAACTTCAGCCTGAAATTGTGCAGTATTTAGAGTGAAAAGAGTTGAAGAATTTTCTATGAAAGTGCCTTCGCTGAAATGAATTTTTGTAATTCTTGCAGAGATTTCCGGGCGTATTTCAACATTTTTTACGGCTTCAGCATGACCTATATATTCAAAAGCATTTGCCGTTGATATTGCCGACAAAACAAAAATCAAAGCAAATATTAAAACTTTACGCATTATTTTTTTCGTATCTCCCTATAATAAAATTTGCTATAAATTATACATTAAATTATAATACAAAATAAAAAGGAGCGAATTAAATTTTGAACAGTATATTAAATTATGAATCAGTAAGACTTGATAACGATGAATTAGTTTTACTTGATCAGACAAAATTACCCAACGAAATTAATATTCTGCGTTTAACTGACATCAAAGACATTTGGCAGGCTATATATAAATTACAGGTCAGGGGAGCTCCGGCAATAGGAGTTGCTGCGGCTTTCGGTTTATACATATCGGCCATGAAAATTGAAAGCAATGATTACGACGAATTTTTTAACGGTGTCCACGAGGCAAAAGAATATCTAAATTCGGCACGTCCTACAGCAGTTAATTTATCATGGGCATTAAACAGAATGGAAAAGGTTATATCCGACAATCCCGACAAAAACGTTTCGGAACTCAAAAAATTATTGAAATCCGAAGCCATAGCCATAAAATCCGAAGATTCAGAGATGTGCAGGAAAATCGGCGAACATGGTTTAACGCTTATAAAAAATGGAGACGGAATTTTAACTCATTGCAACGCCGGACAGTTAGCAACTTCAAAATATGGAACTGCTTTAGCACCTATACATTTAGGACGTGAAAGAGGAATGAATTTTCATGTTTTTTGCGATGAAACAAGACCTTTATTGCAGGGAGCAAGATTAACGGCTTTTGAATTAACTGCTGACGGGGTAGACACAACTTTAATATGCGACAACATGGCCTCTCAAGTTATGAAAAACGGCTGGATTAATGCTGTGTTTGTAGGCTGCGACAGAGTAGCTGCGAATGGCGACGCTTGTAACAAAATCGGAACTTCGGGCGTGGCTGTTCTTGCAAAATATTATAAAATCCCGTTTTACGTTTTTACTCCGACATCGACTATCGATATGAGCATTGAAAACGGCGACAAAATAATTATCGAGCAAAGACCCTCAAATGAAGTTACTGAAACATGGTATAAAAAGAGAATGGCTCCCGAAGATGTGAAAATCTATAATCCTGCGTTTGATGTTACGGATCATGAATTAATTACAGCAATCATAACCGAACACGGAATTATAAGACCTCCATACAGTGAGAGCCTGAAAAAATTATTTTAACTTTATCAAATTTAATCTAAGAGCATTTGTTACGACACAAAAACTCGATAAACTCATTGCAGCAGCTCCGAACATGGGATCGAGTTTCAATCCGTAAAGCCCGGCAGCTAACGGAATACCTATAACGTTATAGATAAATGCCCAGAATAAATTTTGATGAATGTTTCTGAGTGTTGCACGGCTCAATTTTATTGCAGCAGGTACATCACTCAAATTATTCTTCATTAATACAACATCGGCAGAGTCTATAGCTATATCCGTTCCTGCTCCTATGGCTATTCCGACATTTGCACGTGTCAAAGCAGGGGCATCGTTGATTCCGTCCCCTACCATTGCAACGCTTCCATGTTCCTGCAATTTCCTGATTTCGTTTTCCTTTCCGTTCGGCGAAACTCCTGCTATGACTTCATTAACTCCTGCCATTTTCCCTATAGCTTTTGCTGTTCTCTCGTTATCTCCAGTCATCATGACAACTTTAATTCCCATGTTTTGAAGTTCCTTGACGGCCTTTGAACTATCGGATTTAATTACATCGGCAACAGCTATAACTCCTAAAACCTTTTCGCCTTTTGCAAATAGTAACGGTGTTTTACCATCTTCGGCAAACTTTTGAGAGGCATTTAATATCTTTTCATTAACGTTAAATTTCTCGGATATAAATTTCACGCTTCCTCCCGTTAATTCGATGTCATCATCGGCCAATGTTCCGACTAAACCATTTCCTGGCAGGGCTTGAAAGTTTTTAATGTCATGGGTAATTAAATTTTTCTCCTTCGCAAAATTAACTATGGCTTTAGCGAATGGGTGTTCGCTCTTTAATTCAAGTGAATAGGCACAGTCAATTAAATCCTCCTGATTAACTCTCTCATTAGTGATTATGTCGGTAACTTCAGGCTCTCCCCTCGTTATCGTTCCGGTTTTGTCGAGGGCAGCAATTTTAATTTTTCCTGTCTGTTCAAGGGATTCGGCAGTCTTAAACAAAATCCCGTTCTTAGCTCCTACACCGTTTCCCACCATAATTGCTACAGGGGTTGCAAGTCCCAAAGCACATGGACAGCTTATAACCAATACAGCAATTCCGTAAGACAAAGCCACTCCGAAAGATTTTCCCATTAAGAACCATGCAGCGACAACTATAATCGCAATTAAAATTACTGACGGCACAAAAATTCCGCAGACTTTATCGGCAGTTTTTGAAACGGGAGCTTTTGTTGAGGCTGCATCGCTTACCATTTTAATAATCTGTGAAAGTGTTGTATCTTCTCCGACTCTTGCTGCTTCACATTTTATAAATCCTGACTGATTCACCGTAGCCGCTGAAACAAAATCGCCGACAGTTTTATCGACGGGAACGCTCTCACCTGTCAAAGCTGATTCATTAACCGCCGTGATACCTTCAATTATTACTCCGTCAACGGGAATATTCTCGCCTGGTTTAACGATAAAAATATTTCCCTTTTGAACTTTCTCAATAGGGACTGTGATTTCATGGCCGTTTTGTAAAATCGTCGCAGTTTTCGGGGCAAGTTTCATTAAACTTTTCAATGCGTCAGTAGTTCTGCCTTTAGATTTAGCCTCAAGCATTTTTCCGACAGTTATTAAAGTCAAAATCATTCCAGCCGACTCAAAATAAAAATCCGAAGTTTTGAAATTATTTCCCGTCTCCGTCATCATGAACAAAACGAAAACGCTCCATAAAAACGATGCCGACGCTCCCATTGCGACTAAAGTATCCATGTTAGGGGCAAAATGAATTAATGACGTGAAACCCGAAATAAAAAATTTCTGATTTATAACCATAATTATTGCGGAGAGTAATAATTGGACAATTCCGACAGCAATATTATTATTCACGAAAAATTCAGGCAACGGAAAATTAAACATGTTACGACCCATTGAGAAATAAATTAACACGGCTAAAAATATTAATGACGAAATTAATCTTAGTTTTAATGTCCTTTCGTCTTTATTAATATCTTCGTCCTTTTGAGAGGCTGACTCTTTGGACTTTGTTACAAGCGATGCCCCGTAACCTGCTTTTTCGACAGCAGCAATAATATCCTGTGATGACGCTGAACCTTCAACAATCATGGAATTTGTTAAAAGACTCACGGAACACGATTCGACTCCCTGAACTTTTTTTACAACTCTTTCAACTCTTGCACTGCACGCAGCACAAGACATTCCCGTAACGTTATAATGCTCTGACATAAAATTTTCACTGCCTTTCATAAATTTTAGTGATATTATATCTGCAAAATTATTATATTAAAAAGGAGAAATTTGTTTCATGAAAGTTATTTTGAAATCTGACGTAAATAAACTCGGAAAAGCCGGTGCATTGTTGGACGTTAGCGACGGTTACGCAAGAAATTTCCTGCTGCCGAAAAATCTCGCAATCGAAGCTACTCCGGGAAAAATCTCCGAATGGAAAACTGAACAGGCAAGACTTAAAGCAAAAGACGCAAAACTTCACGCCGAAGCCGTAGAACTTCAAAAGAAATTACAGGGTAAAGCCGTAAATATTTCGGGTAAGGCAGGAGACAACGGAAAATTATTCGGGAGCATTACGGCACAGCAGATCGCAGAAGCCCTTGACGCTCAACACGGACTGAAAAATTTTGATAAACGTGATGTGAAACTTGATGAAGTTGTGAAGCAGCCAGGAAATTATAAATTTTCGATTAAATTATATCCCGGTGTTCAGGCTGATATGACTTTGAGTGTTTCAGTATCATGATCGTAGATTACGGGGACTATCCAAAAAATCTTGAAGCCGAAAGAGCTGTTCTCGGTGCGTGCATATTCTCAAAGGAAGCACTTGGAGATGTTATCGAAGTTCTGAAACCCGACGATTTTTACGACTACAATAATAAAATTGCTTACGAGGCATTAGTCGATATGTATCTTAGGGACGCTCCGATTGATTTTGTAACGGTTTCGTCGGAGCTTACTGCACGCGGAATTTTCGATCAGCTTGGGGGACAGCCTTTTCTTGCCGAATTAATAACACGAATTACAACAACTGCGAATGTAATTTATCATGCCGAACTCGTCAAAGAAAACGCAATCAGGAGACGCTTAATTGATGCCGGCGACAAATTAATAAAACTTTCGTACCAAGATGATAAATCTACTAAAGAGACAATCGAGGAAATCGAAAAATTAATTTCTGACGCTGTACAAAACAAAAATTCTTCTGACTTCAGACACGTTAAGGATCTTTTAGGCAGTATCGTTATTGGACTTGAAGGAAGATTAAAGAATCCCGGCGAAAAAATCACGAGATATTATTCAAAATTTACTGACCTTGATATGTATATCGGAGGATTTCAGCCCGGAAGCCTTAACATAATCGCTGCAAGACCTTCAATGGGAAAGACAGCTTTTGCGTTAAACATTGCACAGTTCGGAGGAGATGAGGAATTAAATTTGCCGATTTTGATTTTCAGCATTGAAATGCCCGCAGAGCAATTAATTTTCAGAATGTTATCGGCTGAGTCGAGAGTCGAACTTTCAAGCATTACTCAAGGGACTTTCAACACTTCCGATTTTAAGAGAGTCAAAGAGGCGGCGGAAATAATTTCGTCGAAAAATATTTATATTAACGATGATTCTACATTGTCGGCGATAGATTTCAGAACAAAATGCAGGAGATTCAAAACTAAAAATCAAAACGTGGGTTTAATTATCGTTGATTATCTTCAGCTTATGAGTAGCGGAACAGAAAGAACCGAAGGACGACAGCAGGAAGTTTCGGACATTTCGAGAATGTTAAAAGCAGTGGCGAGGGAATTAAATTGTCCCGTTATAGCTTTGTCGCAATTATCAAGGGCAACTGAAATGAGAACGGAAAAAAAACCGCAGTTATCAGACCTTCGAGACTCCGGAGCAATCGAACAGGACGCAGATACTGTTATGTTGATGTTCAGGGAAGATTATTACAGCGACAACGAAAACAATTCACTTCAAAACAGCGAAGCCAGCATTCGTGTAGCAAAAAACAGAAACGGCAGCACAGGAACATTTAAGTTAATATTTGAAAGGGAGTTCACGAAATTTTCGGGATTCGGAGGAAGAGAATAATTGTACTCATTAAGCAAAATTTTTCAAGGAAGTACACACAACAGGACTTTATTTGACAATGAAACTTTAAGTGCCATTGAAGAATTAATTTACACGAAAAATATTAAAGGTGTTGACGTTCCTTATATTAAATGCCTCGTCAGAAATAAGGAAATCAGATTAACTCCCGAAGAAGCAGTCCGACAGCTTTATATTTATAAATTAATTCACGATTACGGATATTCAGCGGCTCAAATGGAACTCGAACACGCAATCCATTTCGGCCATGAAGTTAAACGTGCAGACATCGTAATTTTTGAAAAGTCTCACCCAAACGTCGAATATATTATTATCGAACTCAAAAAGCCAAAATTATCCGAAGGGAAAGAGCAGTTAAAATCTTACTGCAACGCAACAGGTGCTACAATCGGAGTTTGGACTAACGGACAGCAGATTTCGTTTTATCACCGCAAAGATCCGAATTATTTTGAAGATATACCAAACATTCCTAATTCGTCGCAAAAATTAAAGGATATTCTCACTGAACGCTGGACTATTGACGACTTGATCAATAAAGACAAACTTGTTACGGAAAAAAAATCGCTAAAATCTCTCATTGAAGAAATGGAAGATGAAGTTTTAGCAAATGCCGGCGTAGATGTTTTCGAGGAAGTTTTCAAACTCATTTACACGAAACTTTATGACGAAATGCAGAGCGGCAGAGACCATTCGAGAACTCTTGAATTTCGCAATTATGGCGATACTGACGAAGATTTGAAAATAAATATTCAAGCTCTCTTCAACAAAGCTAAAAATACATGGCCGGGTGTTTTTCCTTCCGACTCCGTAATAACTTTAACGCCGTCTCATCTTTCAGTCTGCGTATCTTCATTGCAAGACGTTAAACTGTTTAATTCAAATCTTGATGTTGTTGATGATGCCTTTGAATATCTCATGAATAAATCACAAAAAGGTGAAAAAGGACAATTTTTTACTCCAAGATATATTATTGACATGTGCGTGAAAATGCTCAATCCAGACAAAAACGAAAAAATGATCGATACTGCTGCCGGGTCTTGCGGATTTCCCGTTCACACAATATTTTATGTTTGGGGAAAAATTAACGAAGAAAAAGGAATTAAACGGAGTCATTTATTCACTGCCGAGAAGAAAAGCTCTGAATGCGAGGATTATGTTCGTAAAAATGTTTTCGCAATAGATTTCGATGAAAAAGCCGTGAGAGTTGCAAGAACATTAAATCTTATTGCCGGAGACGGACGCACAAACGTAATTCACTTAAATACTCTCGACTATGAACGCTGGAAAGATGTAACGGACGATGAAAAATGGCAGGATATTTATTTTGACGGCTGGATGGGACTTAGAAAACTTCGTGCGGAAAAGGATAACAACCGTGATTTCAATTTTGATATTGTCATGGCAAATCCCCCGTTTGCAGGAGACATTAAAGAAAGCAGAATTATATCGAAGTATGAACTCGGCAAAAACTCAAAAGGAAAATATCAAACTAAAGTCGGACGCGATATTTTGTTCATTGAGAGGAATTTATGTTTTCTTAAACCCGGCGGAAGAATGGCAATAATTTTACCTCAGGGAAGATTCAATAATTCAAGCGACAAATATATTCGTGATTTTATCATGGAGAGATGCAGAATACTTGCCGTTGTAGGACTTCACGGAAACGTTTTCAAACCTCACACTGGAACTAAGACTTCAGTTTTATTTGTTCAGAAATGGGACGAAAAATTATGTCCGAAACGTGAAGATTACCCGATATTTTTTGCGACAATGCAGAAACCCAGCAAAGATAATTCCGGCGACAAAATTTATTGCAAGGAAGAAGACGGCTCACCGAAATTTGATGATAATAATCACTTGATTGTAGATCACGATTTATATAATCATGACGGAAAAACTCATGACGGAATAGCAGAGGCATTTATTGAGTTTGCAAAACGTGAGAATTTAAGTTTTTTCGTTAATGCCCGTTCGCTAAAACCTTTTGACGAAGAAAAATATAAGACTTTAACGAGCGGGCTTGAATGCAGTGAAGTGATGTTGTCGGAAACAAGTATTGATAATGAAAAAAATAGGTTAGATAGTGATTTTTTTCAAAAAAAATATTTATATGCTTATAATAAAATTAAGTGTATTACTCATACAACAATAGGAAATGAACTCTCAATATTAACTGATTTTCACGCTAACGGTAGTTATGAAAGTATTGCTAATGTTTTTGAACTGTTCAATACTCCAAATTATGCTTATATGCTTCGTACAACAGATTTAGAAAAGAAAGAATATGAACAAGATGTAAAATATATTTCCAAAGAGGCATATAATTTTTTAGCTAAAACTAAAATGTATGGCGGAGAAATTGTTATTAACAAAATAGGTAGTCCGGGAAGAACATTTTTAGTACCTGAGTTAAATCGACCGGTTTCTTTAGGAATGAATCTATTTATGCTACGCATGAAGCAAAATGCTAAAATAGATAATATAACTCTTTATGTTTTTCTCAATACTTATATTGGGAAACTATTGCTTGATAGAAAAATCAATGGTACTGTTCCTCTGAGCATTGATAAGCAGGCTGTACGTTCTATTTACGTTCCATGTTTATCATCAAAATTCAGAACAAAAATATCGCAAATTATAACATTATCAAATAAAGATTTTACAAACTCTAACGAATTATACAAGAATGCTCAACAGCTCCTGCAAGATGAATTAAATCTTGATTCACTGAAAATTTCGACGCAAAACACAACAACAAAATCATTGTCCGAAGTTTTTAATTCAGAGAGACTTGATGCAGAATATTTTATGCCGAAGTATGATGATATATTTGCTAAGTTACGTGATGAAAAAACAATCGGAGAAACTTGCAAGATATACAATAAAAATTTCACGCCTGAAGCAAAAACGGAGTATAAATATATCGAATTAGCCGATATTGGAACGAATGGAAATATTACGGGATTTACGACGGCATATGGCGAGGAACTTCCTACACGTGCAAGACGCATTGTTCGCAGAGGGCAGGTTATAATTTCGTCTATTGAAGGTTCTATGCAAAGTTGTGCTATTGTTACCGGTGATTACGATAATGCACTTTGTTCAACAGGTTTTTACGTTATTGATTCAGAAATATATAATTCCGAAACTCTTTTAATGTTATTCAAGTCGTCAATTATGCAAAATCTTTTACAGCATGGGTGTACGGGTACAATTTTATCTGCAATTTCGGAAGATGAGTTAAAGAAAATAAAAATCCCATTTCTCAACAAAAATATTCAACAACAAATTGCTTCACATGTTCAAGAATCTTTTTCACTCCGTAAACGTTCAGAGGAATTAATCAAAACTGCCGTTAAAGCTGTTGAAATTGCGATTGAACAAAACGAAGAAGCTGCAATTTCGTATATCACAAAAGTCTCCCCTTAGAATAACAATGTCATTAAGTTAAGAGGTTTCAAAGATATTATTAATGAGAAAAAGAGCATATTTGAAGAAAGAGTGTGCTCTTTTTTCTAATAAACTTACAAAAATAATTAGACACCATCTGAATAAAAATTTTTGTTATAAATT
>JAFSKE010000068.1 GCA_017449135.1 Synergistaceae bacterium | reverse complement strand
CGGCTAATTCACGAATCGCTTCACCTTTATCGCCATTGTGTTTTAGAATTGCACATAAATCAATGACGTCGCCGTTTAAGCCTGTTTTGAAGTCGTGCCAATGATCATTGCTGAAAATTACTGCTGTCGGATTTTTAGAACCGGGTGCGAATGATTTACAACGGTCGCCGTCTTTTCTGATAGGCAAACCGCATTCATTCCTTGCATAATCAATCAAAGAGTATTTTTCTTTGATGTATGCAATTCTGTCCACTGCCATAATTTACCCTCCTCCGGAGTTAGTGATTTTTTCCCTTCAATTAAAGCCTGTTTAACAAAATCAACGTCAAAGCGAATAATTTTGTTAAATAACCTGAACCATACTAAAAAATATGCTTGCGCACCGTTTTTTTGGCACACAAGCATATTATTTAACTGATTTAATTTTGCATTCGATAAGTTCCAAGATTTTGCGGAACATTCTTTTGCATCAAAACAATGAATTACACCGTGTGCAATAACTTCGTAATCGAACGGCTCACCTTCAAGATAAATCCCGCTTTCAGTTCTGTGTGCGTGATTTTTGTGCATGTGAACTCCGATTGCGTTTAGATATTTCGCTACACGGTTCAATTCGTTTTCAAATTCGTAGCCTTTACGCATTATCCTCATCATCGAACTCCCAAAGTGCAGCAAGGGGATATTCCTGCGGGAAGAATGTTTTGATAAGTTTTTCCAATCCTTCCGCCGTGATCATAGCCTGAGTAAAAAGCTCACGTTCACCGTCGCAGCCGATTGCAATATTGACAATCCCGCTTTCAATCCCCTTTTGTGTGGGTTTGTTCCAGCGTCTTTTTTGAGAGCAAAGCAATTTTTCCTTTCGAGCCCATTCAAACAAACGATTGCGTCCCATTGTTGTTATTCCGTGCTGCGTGAGAAAATTTGCCGCCTCTCCGACCGTAACACAGCCCGGCAAAGCTGAAACAACTTTCCCGAGTGTCGTATATTGCGCATCGTTGCGGATCTGTTCTTCGAGAGCCTTGACTTTTCCCTTTTCTGCGATATATTTATTAACAACCGTATCAAAAACTTCACGGTTGACCTGGAAAGCATCTTGTGCATTAGGTGATAAATACATCCCATACTTTCGGATGTCGGGTAAAACCTCATGGGTTACCCAGCGTCGAAATTGTTTTGCTTCCGGTTTTATACTTTTGAAAATGAGAGTGTAAAGACCGGATTCATTGATAACATTGAGGAATTGGGCTCCTCCACGTTGTCCTGAATGACCGTAACTTTGAGTTAGGGTCATTTTTTCATCGTCATCAAGCGACTTTATAGCTTTTGTAACATTTGTAAGTTCAAGAATGTCGCAAACATCTTTTGCTACAAACCATACTTCACCATTTTGAATGACAGTGCGGACTTCGTTGTTGTTGTAAGTGAAAATTTTAATTGTGTTTTCCATTGCAAATATCCTCCATTTTTAATCGTTTGTAATAGGTTTGAGTGAACCCGCCGAAGTAATCGACTTCGGGATAGGCTTGTCTGAAGGCGTTTTCAATTTGTAACCATGAATAGCCTTTTGTTCTTGCTTCTTCAATTTCGTTAAGGTGTCGTTTAACGATTTTGAAAACTTCCGGTGCTTTGAGTTTGCAAATTGAGCGTGGAGGCTCATTTTGCAAGAGTTCGAGTAACATATTAATTTTCTCCTTTCTTAATTTTTTGTTTATTCGTTAATATGTTATTTAGTTATAAAAACCAACGAACTTGATTTTAATACAAAATTAATTAAAATGCAACTAAATCACCAAAGGAGAAAAAAACATGAAAAAAATTACTATGTCGTCTTTTTCAATACGAGTACCTGAAGAAACACACGCACAACTTCGTATTATTGCTGCTTTTCGCAATACATCAGTTAATACTGTAATTAATGAGGCTCTTACTGAAGCAATAAATCAGTGGGTACAGAAATATGGGCCTTTGCCGTTGCCTCCTGAAGAATTTCGGTAATTAATTGGTTGAGTGATTTATCTTGATCGGCAGAAATGAATCTTAACTTTCTGTAAAATTCTGCCGGTATTCTTATTGAGAATGTTGTCATTACTTGTTTACTCATGGTTTCACATCCTTTCTAAGTATTCACCTCTCTTTGATAAAATTTCCATGAATTTTAAGAAGGGAGGTGAGTGTTATGTGCGGTAAAGTTATAGCCGTTGCTTTTGATACGTTTATAGTAAAGCTCGGAGATAATTTATTTTCGATAATTGAATTACCTCCGGGAGCTGATACTTTAACACTTGACATTTCAGCTATATACGCTGAATCTGACGTAGACGTTTTTGACGAGATACAGGGTGAACTTTTAACCGAAGGCCCCGTTGAACTTCAAAATTTGTCTAAAAATAAAACATTAAACGTTGTAATTAGGAAAGCAAATGCTACAAAAAATGATTTAATTTCAGTCCTTTAACTTTCTTTCATCGAGAATGCTTTGAAGTTGGAGTTTAATTTGCTTCAAGGCTTCTTTTATTTTGCCTGTCAATTCTTCAGGGTTTTCAGTAAGATCTGCTGAAATTTTTATTTCATAATGCCCGTCAGGATACCAAGTATCAATATTTTTTGTAGTTTCTAATTTTGTTGAAATGGTCGCCATGTTTTCACCTTAATTTTTGTTAGAATCTCGAATAGCGTTTTTCCGGCGGGAGTGTTTCAAGTAAGACACGTGTACGTTCGGCGGCTTCGCCAAGTACGTCGTAAATATTTTCATCAAGACCGGCTAAGATTTTGATTTCGTAATGGCCTTTATGGAATGATTCTTTGCCTTCGTATTCGTTAGTTGTCATATTGGTTGAAATAATAGCCATAATTTACTTTCCTTTCGTAAAAATTATAAAAAATCTATCCGTCCGATTTTGGAGAAAATCATTAAAAAATCATGGAAGGGGTTAAATATTTTTTCCCATTGAAGGCATATAATCTCCTTTCCATAATATTTTTATTTTTTTGGACGGATAGTTTTTTCCTTCCCGTCAGAGACGAAAAGTAATCTTGTCTTAAAAAAAATCCTCCTTGAGCAAACTGAAAATCTATAGAAAGGTTTATTAAAAATTTGCAAAAATTCGATTGTCAAAATCTGGAGGTAATTTTCCTGAAAAAAAGGCTCAAGGGGTAATCTATGAAAATCTCTCTCCCGTATTTTTGACGGAAGAGAGTGTTTTCGCTTAGTCAATATTTGTGTATTTATTTTTGAAGCGGTTTAGATACCATATTGCTTTGTCAATAGTAGTTGCTTCATTCTCACCGTTTTTCTTGCCTACTCTGGCAATGTATTTAATTGCGTTGCCCAGTTTAAAGCCCGCACCCAGACCGAGTGCCTCAATGAAGTCGATAACTTCGAGATTGTTGTTGAGTTTGTAGTGATCGGGGTGTACTTTATCACTCATTCGTTCGCTCTCCTATTCCATGCTTCAATGGCTTCCTCTTTAGTGTTAAACCAATCTGTTGCAGGCTGTACGGGGCAATCAATATTTACACACAAAACACGGAATGCAATTTTTTCAAATATTTTTGTTTGTTTCCATTCATCAAAATCTGATTTTTTACCGCAGAATGGGCAACACTTTAATTTTTCACTCATTATCGTTGTCGTCAACCCACTCTAAAAACTCGTTAATATACTGAATAACAGATTTTCCCGTCTGTGCTTTACCGTTGTAATCAGTAGTTTCAACATAATTTTTTAGAATGTCAATGTTGGCAATAGCTTTCAATAAATTGTACATCTCAGGAGCAACAGCGATCAATCTGGCGTTAGCTTCTACTTCAGGAACATCGTTATACAATATCCCGATAGATTCACCGCGTGAACTGTCGATAAAAAAGTCGCCGTTCCCGTTTTTCTCGCATATCCAGTGTAAACCTGTGAATTTACTCATGAATTTTCTCCTTATTTTTTCATTAGTTTAGCGATTATTTTTGATGCTTCGTGTTTTGTGAGATTTTCAACATCGTAACCTCTTGATTGTAGAAAATAAATTTGCTTGTTTGTTGGTGGTTGAGGAGCAAAAAGTCGAGCCATGATTTGTGCTGCTTCTAATCGTGTGAGATTTTCAACGTCAAAATCATGAAATTTTCGTGCAATTATATCTTTTTGTTTTTCCGTTGCAGGATATTTTCCCCAAAGTTTAGCAATGTTCATATCCCAAAGTGCTTTTTGATCGTAAAAATTTTCATTAAGAAGTTCATAAACTTTGTCGATAACCTGTTGTGTAGGCATTAAAACACCGTTCCATTTGATACGTCCCAAGCTATCTTCCGGCGGAATATGAATATTTAACACATTCATACTTCCGTCCGGCATCTTGAAAAAGTTAATGTTATGAGTGTTGTAATGATTTTCATTTGCCCATAAATTAACGTATTCAACATTTTTAATTTGCGCTTCAATATTATCTGAAAATTTTTCTAAAATTTCCGGAATATCGAATAAATTTCCTTGTAATTTTGTACGAATTTCAGATTTTACGTTATCTAATTTAAGTCCAAGCAACGAAGGTGCAGTGCATAATTTAGAAGTATCGTTAGAACTTACGCAGTCAATTAATGTTAGGTATTCTTTGCCTGGATATAAGCGAGTTCCACGTCCAACCATTTGATTGTAAAGACTTATATTTTTTGTCGGTCTTGCTATCATGATTGTGTTAATGTTTGGAATGTCTGTTCCTTCAGTGAAAACCATGCAATTAGTAATGCAAGGAATTTCGCCGTTTGCAAATTTTTCTAAAGTTTCATGTCGTTCTTCTCCGCCTTTTACGGCAACTGCACCGTCGATTAATTTCGCTAAATTTTCGGCATGTTCAACGGAAGTACAAAAAATTAAACATGGCGGTTTAGCGTATAATTTATAGGCTTCAGCAACGGCATTATTAGCTTTTTCAATGTTTACAGCACGATCTAATGCTTCAGGTGCGTAATCTCCTAATCTTGAAATAACATTCCTTAAATCGTAGCCAATATCAACACGCAAGCAATAAATTTTGCTTAGATAACCGTTTTCAATTCCCCACTTCAAATTTCTTTCAAAAATAATATCGCTGTAAATTTCTTTCAAGCCTTTTCCGTCATTGCGATTCGGCGTTGCGGTAAAACCTAAGTGAAGTCGAGGTTTGAAATAATTAAAAATTTTACGATATGTTGGAGCTGTTGCGTGATGAGCTTCATCGCAAATTAATACGTCAAAATCATCTGGCCGAAATTTGTTAAGCCTGCGAACGAGAGATTGAACTGAAGCACTAACAACTTCTTCACCGTGAGAGGTCTCACTTGCCTGTTCAATTCCGAAAGAGCAGTTGAAATACTTTTCAGGCTGATGTACGAGTTCATCTCGGTGCGAAAGAATTAACATTCGGCCTTTTCGTGGAATTTGTGAAAAAGTTACCGTTTTTCCAAGCCCTGTACTCATACAGATTAAAAAAGCTCCCGATTCAGGAATTGAATCGAGTGCTTCTCTTTGGTACGGTCTCAAATTAAAATGGAGCTTGTGGCGTATTTGATACATTTTGTTCATCGAAATTTATCATATCGTAATTAATTGTTCCTTCAGTTTTCACTTTTCCTTCAACCCATGCAGGAAGCCCATTAGTTTTTGCTGGTTTGAGAAAACGTTTTATAACATTTTGCATTTGTTCAGTTTGTTTGTTAAGTTCGTTGTCAATTTTAGCTCCGCCGACTTTTCCCTTCCAATGATCCATAACAAAATCATTCGGAGTAATTCCGAAACTTTCAAAAATCTGTCCCAAATTGTTGTTTGTGATTTCAGGATATTCTTGAAGGAAAACAACATAATGAAAAATTTTTATGTTGTAACCGCTGATTGCAAGCGTCATTTTTATCATTTGACGGTTTGATTTTGAAGTTGTTTCTTCGGCATCATCAATTCTGACTCGATATTCGCCAGGCTTGATAAGTGCATTTTCAACGTAATCTTTCGGATTAAATGTCCAGTTGATCATGATTTATAATCTCCTCAAATTTGCATGATTTACGCTTAAAAATCCTGTCTTTTGCTATTGCATTCGGAGTACTTTCAAGCATTATGATTCTTTCTCCATTATTAAAAATAATATGTCCGACAATGTCGCATAAACCGCAGATTATATCAGCAGTTTTGTTTCGTAATTTCGGGAATGCAAGTGTGTATTTTTCGCCGGTGTTTGAAGTGAGTTCTTTTATATCTTCCCACGCCGTGAAAATAACATTGCAAGGTAACGCTCTAAATTGCAAAAAGTAATATTGAATTTTTGAATCAACACGATTATAGTCTGCAAGGTTTGTTACGCCGTCATTATTGCCGATATAACCAAAATATCTTAACATCGCCTGTTCTAATACTGAAATGCTGTCAATGGCAACATTTTTGTATTCGCATTTTTTATTGAGCATTAAAACAATTTCCGGCATTTCGTGTAAATCCTCTGATAAGTAAATAATATCAACGTCCGATTTTCCCGCTAAAACATTCGTTCCTCTGTCAACGTCAATTATTAATGTTTTCGGAGGCAGTGATCCGAGCAAAGTTGTTTTTCCCATACCTTGCCTGCCGTAAATCAAGATGTTCAAAAATTCAGGTTTTAAGTTTTTAGAATTAATGATTTCCATTTTTCTTTTGTTGTTTTTTATTCAAATTAAAAATTAAATAAGTCAAATTATCCAGAACTTGTAAAGTTTTTCTGTAAGTAATGAAACCGGCTATCATGAAAAACCCGCTGCTAAGTACTAACAAAGCACTAAGCCATAACAAAATTTTTATTTCCATTGTGAATTTTCACTCCTTAACATTTACTCCAGCCGCATTTTTTACATCGATAACAACTTTCCCAGCGTTCAAGTTTTCCGCCGCATTCAGGACAAATATCGCTTTGAATGTTTTTCTCCGGTGGAAATTCACGCTTCATTTCTTCAACTGCCTGCAAATATTTAGATTTGCTTTTTGTTAATGCAATTCTGTCAATCGGTGTTGCTCGCGGCATTTTTTGTCTCCTGTTCAAACTGCTCTTTCATGACTCCGAAAATTTCACGTAAATAACCTGACGAAAGAATTAAATTTTTTCGTAAGTTATCACGTATTTCTTCAAGTTTCATTTTATCGTCAGGATAATCATCAATCCATTTATCTGCTGCCCGAGCCGTCAATTCATCGTAAATAAATCTGTTATCCCGGTAAGTGTTAATCCATACTGCAAATCTCTTGTCAAGATTAGTTTTCATTATTTTCACCTCAATAAGGATAAGGAATAAAATACGGATAAATCGGATCATTTTCTGGATAATATCTGAAATCATCGTCTTCATCCGTGATTGTAACTTCACTGTCCTTTGCAAGTTTCGATACTTCATTAATTAAATCGAAAAGTTTTTTACTTTCATCTTCAATTTGAAGCATGTAATCACGAAAAGGACAATCTTCTCTGAATGCCGCGTGTTTCCAGCTTTCACAACAACCGCCCATATCTGTTAAATTCAAATTCGGACAGGCGTTATAACAGACATCTTCAATCGCATTTATCAAAATGTAATTTTCATTCATCTTCGTTTTTCAAAAGAATTTTTGCTATCGAGAAATATGGATCGCTTTCTCTTTGAAATTTCATTAAAATATTTTGCTCAGATTCGGTAATTGTGATTGTTTCAATATGATTGACATGAAAACCTACGTAAAAATCAAAATTCCATGTATTTTTTGCAAAATTATTTTCTTCAAATTCCATTGTCCAAAGAGTAAATTTTAACTTCGGATTCCAGTAAGGAGAAAAACATATGTCATACATCTTTGATAAAGAAAAATATTTTTCTTCATATTGAAAATTTTTCACAATGTCGAGTTTGCTTAATTCCTCAAATAACGTTTTTAGCTTTTCTGCACCGTCTCTGTAACAAAATTTAAGGTGTAATTTTTCTTCCATTTTTGTTAAAATACTCCTTAACAAATCCACCAGAGTGGTTCAGGGCTTTTCACACAGTTGTATCCGTATTTCCCATTTTTGACAAACGAATAAGTTTGAGAAATACCACCCTCAATTTCTCAATGTCATTAAGTTAAGAGAAACAAAAAGAGCCTCTGAAAATCTCAGAGGTTCTTTTATAATTATTTAAAAAATCCTGAGGTAAAAATGATACATAAAAATGAACTAAAAATAAAGATAAAAAATTGATATTGGAAATG
>JAFSKE010000067.1 GCA_017449135.1 Synergistaceae bacterium | reverse complement strand
TTTTTATCCCTTTCCCCTCCGTCTCTGTGAACCTCCCCGTAAACGGAGAGGCAATCATGAATTAAATATTTTCATGACTGCCGGCCAAATTACGATAACATAAAAAAACGTTAAAAATTGTGCTGCCATTCGTGCATAATGAGGCTCTACAAGTTTTCTCATGAAAGGCGTAAGATTTTTGATAATGAAATAAAGAATCAACATTCCGATTAAAGTAAAAATTATTCCCCGAAAATTTAATCGAGGCGAAAATTTTACGTAATGTTTCTCAATAAAACGCCCTGCAACACAACCTAAAAGCTGTCCCGCTACGTGCCATGCTTCAAGCGTCATTCTCTGAGGATCGACAATTAATTTTCCGTCAACGTAATCCATAGGGTATGGCTTATACTCTGCGTAGACAAGAACAAAAAGCCCAAAAATGAATAACGCCGTCAGCATTAAATTTTCTTTTCCTCTGTTACGTTCAAAATATTTAAGGCCTTTGGAAGTAACATAAATTGAAAACACAGCCAGAAGGAACCCGAATATTACGTCTTGAGGCGTGTGAACTCCTAAATAATTTCTTGAAAATGCCGTTAGAAAAATTCCGACGACAGCAAGAAAATAAAATAATTTTTTCCCTGATACTACAGCAGTGCTTCCGTAAATTGCCGTTGACATTGTCGTGTGCCCGCTTGGAAATGAATACCCCGTCGCAGTTTGTTTAGCGTTTCCTGCAGGGATAATTCTCGGATCTTTTATCCAAGGACGATATACGCAGGCTGTTAATTTAACAAACGAAGCCAGCATTCCGTTAATTGACAAAACAAAAAACACGTAAAGCCCATTGCGTTTATTAATGCACCAGTATATGAACGTCGGGATAAGTATACTGTAGAATATCGCAAAATCTGAGACACTCATTAAGAACGGGGTTAATACGTTGTTAGTTGATTCTCTAAAATTCTGAAGCCAAAGCAAATATTGAAAATCCATTTATGCAGCCTCTTTTAATTCTTTTTCCGTCATGATTTTTTCCCAGAAAGTTAAAATTTCTTTCAGGCTCTTGTCTGTTTCGGCTCTCATTTTCAACAGTATATAAGCCTCGTTAAAGTGTTCACGTTTTATTAATTCAGTTGAATTGATGTTTTGAATTTCCTTTTCTATCATGAAAATCTCCGTTAATGTTTCTTTTTCTCCTTTATCAAACGCAAAAACTTTTTCCTGCTCATTCAAAATAATTTTTATTCCATCAGCGTCAGAATTTTTAACGGCAGGCCATAACAACGAAGCTAACATCATGTTGCGTAAATTTTTATTTCCGGATTTATATTCTTTGTCCATTAAGTCCATTGCTGAAGAAGCGTAAATTTTATATTCAGGTGTTTTTGAAAGATCGCTGACGGGAGGAAAGAAATAACCGAAGATTTTATATTCGTTCATAGCGTCGTAATTCCTGCGTGAAACTCCTTCATTAAACATTCTGTGCAGATAACGTGAATTTGTAGTCGGTTCTAATAATTTCATGTATTTCACAGCGTCCTGCCTGAATGCTTTTTCGAGCCTGTCTGAAAATCTGAATCCGTAACGTGATTTGAATCTAAATGCCCTAAGCGATGCGGAAGAATTACCCCCGTTTACAAATTCAATTTCAGGATCGATTACCGAATCTATAATTCCCTCACGAATTGCATACAGTCCGCCGTGAAAGTCAATAATATCTCCCGTTGAGATGTCATAATAAAGTCCGTTCAAAGTCATATCTTTTCCGAATGAATCCAAAAATATTGATTTACTGAACCATGCTTCATTGGGATCTGTATCCGGAATATTTTTCTTGCCTCGATAAGCCGTTCTGATGTTTTCAGTGATTGAGAGGTCTATTACTTCATCAGGATAAATCACAAATCCATATGTCATTCCGTTTTCATGTACGTGAGTTTTTAACTGAGAGGCGAATATTTTTTCCTGTTCTTCGATTGTTGCGTTTGTTTTCAAATCCGTATCATTGACTTTAGCACCCAGAATTAAATCCCTGACAGCTCCTCCGAATACATAAGCCTGAAATCCTGCGTCGATTAATTTCTGTGCAGCATCTATGGCATTATGGGAAAATTTTTCACGTGAAATTTTGTGCAGTCTCTCAGGTATTCTTAATTCAGCATAGCCGTTTTCATTTACAAGTTTATAATTTTCGTCGATAAGTTTATTAATTTCGGGATTGTCAAAAAATTTATAACTCTGTTCATGATCCAGAATCATAACAAGCCTGTTCAATAACGGTGCAGCTTCTTCGGGAGTTTTTGAAGTCGAGAGATTGTGTGCAAGTTCTGACGCAAGAGTCTTTAACTCAGGATTCATGGCCTCAAATTTTCCGTTTAAGGCAAGGTCGTAAAATCTTCGATGAATTTCATTCGCCTGTTTCACATAATCAAGCATTTCATTTTTAACCTGATTTGAGCGTATAAATTCATAAAGGCTGTGAGCGATTGTATTCTTGACATCGATAATTTTTTCATGATGGAGCTGTAATTCTGCGATGATTCCGTTTGAGAGTCTTACATATGCAATATAATCACGGTAACCGTCATCACGAAGTTTATTCCAGCGGTCATACAGGTGAACTACGTAAGATTTTTCCTTTAGTTTCTCAACAGCACCGAGCAATTCGCTTTCACTCTTGAAAATCAAACTTGCAGCTAAGACATCAATAACTCTGCTGTAATCTCCGCCAAATGAATTTTTAACTTTCTCATGGATTCTTGATTCACTTTTCAGGCCGGGACGTTCGATTAATTTAGCTCCTAATTCATGACTCAATGAAGACATTAAATTATGAAATTCTGACTGAACCTCTGAATTTTTCGCCATTAAATCATCAAAGCCCTTAATGCCTTTTTGATAAGGTACTTTGAGAATCGTTACAGGGACATTTTTTGCTCCAAGTTCTTTTAATGCTGAATAAGTATTATTGCCGTCAAAAATGCAATAACTTCCGTCGCCTCGATTTACAACAGTCAAAGGTTTACGCTTAGATATTTCTCCTTTCAAAGCTCTCGCCATATTTCTTTTTGCTTTTCCGATGCTTTCAGAAGTTACATCTTCAGTGAGACGTAATCTGTCCATTGAAATTATCTGCGAAGTTTCAGTTTCATTAACGTGAATTGCCGCTATCGGATCAAGTTCTGCAAACGCAGTTCCGATCATCGCAATAAACATAAATATAAATAAAATTAATTTTTTCATAAATGTAATAATCCTCCGTAAAAATAAAATAAAAAAACCGCCGCTAAAAATTAAATTAACGACGGAATAATTATAGCTGTAAATCCTGAAGCAGATAAAAATTTTATTTTTCAAGAATCAATTTATATCCGCCATTTTCGAGTTCTTCGACGTTGACGCTCCAGCCTTTATTTTCGGCAAAACGTGAGACATTATTTCTTGATGTTGCAGTATCGACTAAGACTTCAACTTTTCCGGAACTTAAATTTGATAACGCTTTTTTAGTCAGCATTACCGGTTGAGGACATGAAAGCCCTGAAGCGTTTACGGTGATTACATCGCTCATAAAAATTTACCCCCTGTCTCTCGATAAAATTCCTACGAAGCCGCAGAAAATTAATCCGATTATTGTAACGTGCATTCCCATTGCTCCAATTCCTGCACCGCTTGAAGCTGCCGAGAAATTATGTGCAATCGCCGCTCCTGCCAGCATTCCTAAAACAAAAATTCCTGCGTCAGAATCTCCTTCGCCTGCCATTATTAACTGACGGCCGGGGCAGCCTCCTGCTAACGTGAAAGCCAATCCCGACAAAACCATTCCCAAGAAATTCCATAATTGATCTGAATGTGCGACGGGCTGATTTTCAAAACCTGGTTTGAAAGTTCCAAGAAAATAATTTGCTGCGAATGCCGTAATCATGAATGCAATTATTCCCTTTAATAAATGTCCGTCTCCCATCATGAGAAAATCACGAATCGCTCCGACAGTGCAAAATCTGCTTCTTTGTGCGAGCCAGCCGACAATTAAACCTGCTGCCAATGCCATTAAAACGGGTGCGTGTTGTGAGCCCGGCCCTTTCTCAGAGAAAAATATCGGTGCATTTTCCCCGAATTTAGGTGCAAGGAATAAAAATGCTAAAAGTGAAACGGCGATTAAAGGCATAATTAAACCTGCGAACTTGGGATTTTTTTCAGCTGCTCCGAGTGAAAAACCATTCCATAAAAATAAAATTCCGATGAAGATTCCTACGATTAAACCGCCGACTCCGTAAAGAGCATTCCAATCTCCTCCCGAAACTCTAAGATAAGCTCTCCAAGGACAGCCGAGAAAAACTAATGCTCCGAGCATTGCGAAAACTCCGAGTCCGAATCTTACGGCAGGCGATGAACCTCCACGCGGTGAATACTCTCTGAAAAGTAATGATGATAAGAAAGAACCTAAAATAAATCCGGGAATTTCAGGGCGTATGTATTGAACTACACCGGCTCTGTGAAAACCTAAAGCACCCGCAATATCACGAGTGAAACATGCAACGCAGAAACCCATATTTCCGGGATTTCCGAAATGCGTTAAAGCTACGGCGATTAAACCGATTAAGCCCCCTGCAATCCAAGGGCCGTGTTTGGACGTTAAAGTTTTGTCCATGAATAAAAAAACCTCCTGATTAAATTAATTTATAATTTCCACCCCCCTGATTTTGGCATAAAAAAAGGGGAGTGCAATAACACAAAAAGCAACGCCTTTTATGATTATTGACTCACATTTCTGTAAAGCTCCTTTATCTGAATCTGAAATCTAATCCTGCCTGTTTCATAATTTCATTTGCAGTAAAACGTGATTTTATTTTTCCGTCTACAACAATTTCACGATTACTTACAGGGCTGAACCAAATATCGTGATCGCCTTTTCCGTGTCTCATAAAAAAACACCCATACTTCATTAAAAGTTTTCTGACTTTCTTTTCATATTCAGCCACTTATCAAAACCCTGTCATGTCTTTCTGAAACAAAATTCAAATCGCAATAGTCAGTTTTAATGTTGTCAATTTCGAGGAGTTCGGGCAACGCATATTTAACTCTTTCAATCAGAGCATCGCAAGAACCTGCTTCAAGCGTTAAAGACGGAAGTTCATTACTTGTCGCAATCCAAACTGCTGCGTCATTATCCCAAAATAATTTTATTTGACAATTCATTTTTATATTCAGAAAATACCCCTCCACCTAAATAAATCTTAGCAGAGGGGACGTAAAAAATTTATTCCGTAAAAACTGTCTGTTCGGTGATTTCAGTTTGTAATGCCTTCAATCCTCGTTCGACAAGTTTTCGCCTCAATGCCTTTTCCTCTTCGGGAGTCTTTGTAGGATCTCCGAACGGGTGAGGAATTGCAATCGTGGGAACGATTCTGTTTGCTCCGACCGTCTGCGAAATCGGAACTATTGTGCACATATGAACAACCGGTAATTTACGCTCAATTTCCTTTACCATCGTTGCACCGCAACGAGTACAAGTTCCTCAGGTTGACGTTAAAATTACCGCAGTTACTCCGTCAGCAACAAGTTTATCGACTATTGCAGCACCGAACTTCTTAGCGTTTGCAACAGCAGTTCCGTTTCCGACAGTCGCATAAAATTTCTCATGCAGTTTCCCGATTTTTCCTTCACGTTCCAAGTCTCTCAAAACGTCAACGGGCAATACTCTGTCAGCGTCCTGATCCGCATATGTTGCGTCATAACCTCCGTGAGCCGTGCAATATTTTTCGCTCGTCAAGTCCATTACGCCGGAAATGTCATACTCTCCGAATTTGCTTGCACTTGATGCCTCGATGTGATCGGGATTTCCTTTCGGACAAATTCCGCCTGATGTTACAAGAGCGATTGTTGCGTGTGCCATGTCTTTTACTGCCGGCTGAGGAGGTACTCTGTCGAAAACAGGCATTTTGTATTCCGTCTCGAATGCTTCACCTTTCAACTTTGAAACGAACATGTCAACGCATCTTTCAGCAGCTAATTTTTCGTAGAACATATTTTTGCGGATTCCGCGTTCAATATATCCTTCGGCTTCAGGTTTTCCGATTGATTCGCCCTTTAAGACTTTCAAAGCAAACGCAGCCATTGCAGGTACAGCTTTTCTCATTCCTGCGGCACTGTCGGGAGTTTCGATAATCCAAGCGAATTTTTTATACATCTCAACGCCGGGATTTTCCGGATACATTCCGCTGATTACGGGGATATTAAATTCCTTTGCAACAGCAGCACACATAGCACCGCAGGCAGTTCCGTAACGTCCGGCATTGAATGCAGGCCCAGCAATGAAAACGTCAGGATTATATTTGCGAATCATGTCGAGAATTGTCTTCGTGGCCTCGTCCATGTTTGAAGCAAAATATGAATCTCCGCAGATTACTGTTGCAACGATTTCTGCCTCGCCTTTGAAAGCTCCCTTCAATGCCATTCCGGGACCTACAACGCCCTCACGGATTTCTGGTTTGTAGTCTGCTTTTTCTTCTCCGCCGATTCCAGCATAAAATTGGTTTATGTAATGTACAACTTTGAATGCCATTTTTATCACCTCTCAATTAGAGCGTATATGCTCCGAGTTTTGTAAATCCGAGTTCGCTTGTTGCACCCGTGATTGCCTGAAGTTCTACAGTGATTGTGCCGTCGTCAGCAAGTGAACCGTTCCAGCCTCCTGCGATAACGTTTGCTTCGTGAGCATAACCGATTACCTTTTCCATTGGAGGAAGTACGATGACCTCGTTAGCATTTCCTGCTGTAACACAAGCGTTTCCTTCGGGACATGAGTCGGCTAATGATTGGCTTGCTCCGTCCTGTCCTGCGTATTCGTCAGTTAATAATGCTGTCTTGATTCCGAGTCTTTCAGCTTTCCAACAGTTCATTATTAAATCTGCGTCAGGATTTCCGAAACCTTCTTCAGTGATTACAACTCCGTCAAGTCCAAGCATTGCAGCTAATTTCGTTGCGTAACTTGAGCTTCGTTTTTTGTCAGCCAAAGTAACGTTTTCATTCGTAACAATGCAGCCGACAAAGTTAAAATCTTTTCCATGACGTTTTAACATGTCAGCGATTACGGGGTTATTCTGATGTGAATAAGTGCTGTTCTTGTCGCAGGCCGAAACGCAGTTTCCGGAAACTATTGCACCGTCCATAACTTCAAGAGGCGAAATCAATGTCGGCAGAATCCTCTTAACGTCAACGCCGTATAAATAAGTGTCATGCAATAAACCCTGAGTCTGAAGCATGTACAAATATCCGACTTTCGGGAGTTCAGGATAATTATTCATGGCCTCACGGATATTCGCAAATTCGTATTCTTCGACTTTATCAGCCTTTGAATCTGCACACGATTTAGCAAGGTACGCAGCAGCTTTTAATCCCGCCATTCTGCAAGCCTTTTCATAGTCGTGTTTATCCATTTCGGGATCAGAAGGTTCAAGAACTAAAACGACATTGCAGGTTTTTGAATACGGTGTAAATTCTGCTCCGGGGCCTGACATGTCGATAATTCCCTCTTGGAATCTCACGAGCTTTCCTGCCGTCAATACAGCACAGCCGCTCAAAACCAAAGTTTTTCCCTCTCCGACTGATTCAACATCGCTTAACATGCCGGGAAAAATTTGTCCTTTGCCTTCGATTTTGTATCGAGGTTCGATAACGTCTTTGACAGGCATAATTCGGACTTTTTCACCGGGCATTGCAAGATCGACATCAAGGTTTTTCCCTAAAAGGGGATCTTCGGCAATGATTGAAAGTAATTCGCTTTTGTTGACATTAAGTACGCCGTCAGCAAAAAATGTTTTGTCCGAGAATTTCAGACTTTTGACATTTAATTTGTGAAGTTCTAACTTCGTCAAAATAAATCCCTCCTTAATAAATTATACTGAATTAAACTTGCTTTCATTAATTCAAAGTCTATAAACGCATAATCCTTTCGTGTTAATTCGTCGATTTCATTCGGGTAAATTAGTTTAGAGGATTCATAGACGTGTACAGCATCTTCAATTAATGAAAGTGATTCCAAATCTACAAGACCATTTTGCTCATCAATTATTACGGATCTGAAAGGCTGATGATTAGGTCTGAGATTTCCGCATAAAGGGTGGGTTAAAATTTTGCTGCCAAAGTGAACAAGGCTTCGGACGTTAATCAAAACATCAAGGGAAGAACCGTTAATTAATTCTCCAGTTTTGACTTTGTTCAATAAATCCGAGTTATTGGTGATAAGTTTTAACAATTTTAACCCCTCCGACAATTTTTAGCTCTGTCATTAAAATTTCTAACTTCAGAGTCCTGTCTGAATACAGTTTTTTTGCCTGAGAGTTTCGCATTTGATTTTCTGCTTGCCCCTTCGGCGGCCACAATTCCGGCTCTCTCCTGTAATCTTCATTCAGGGCTTAATTTTGTTTACGCTTGTTGCAGATAAATTATATCAAAAAAATAATTTTTTATGAATAATTTTATTTTATCGAATCACCGAATATAATATTATTACGAATTACATAAAGGGAGGTTTTTTAATGAAAATTGACAGATTAGGGAAAATATTTTTTATATCATTAATTATAATTTTAACTTTACATTCTTTAGCATTTGCGGCGAATAAAACTTCAGTGTCTGCATCTAAAAATCTTGAACACGCTTTTAGCATTCCAGCAAAATTATCACTTACTTACACTGATTCAACTTTTACGAAAAAGGGCGGAATTTCGGTTCAAAGTGATGATTATGATATTGACGGAAGAAATTCTGCGGTATTTTTAAGCAACGGAGCAAAATTGACTCTAACAGGTACTTCGACAATCACAACTACAAGTGCGAATCATTCACACGGAATTTACGTATATAAAAATGACGCTAACGATACAACTGCAATATTAAACGGAACTGCGATAACAATAAATTCTGATTATTCGGCTGGAGTTATGGCAAACGGAGGAATTATCAGTGCCGATTCAGTAAAGATTACGACATCGGGGGATTCTTCGCCTGCTGTCAGAGTCGGTTATAACGATAGCGATGTAAAAATCTCAAACTCAACTCTTGTAACAAAAGGCAAAAATTCTCCCGTGATAATGTTTAATTCGTTAAATTCTCCCTCTGAAATTACGATTTCAAAATCAACCCTTACAGCTTCTCATTCGTCATCTGACATAATAGCCGTAAAAGATAATTCACAAGCTGCGATAAATTTTTCGGGCGTAACTTTCGGCGGTACAGTCTCAGTTGATAAAAATTCAACGCTTACGATAAACCTGAAAAATAAATCAACATTCAGCGGAAAAATTAAAACTTCAGGCGACGTTACTATTAATATTGAAGCCGGATCGACTTGGAAATTAACGGGAAATTCTTACGTTTATTCCCTCGAAAATAAAGGACAGGTTATAAGCAACGATTACGCAGTTTTTGTTGGCGGAAATACCGAAAGCGAAGATATTACAAATTACATTGCTCCGACAATAACAACAAGTTCGTTAAAAACCGGCAATGTCGGAACATATTACGAAACAACTCTCAAAGCAACAGGAACAGAGCCTATAACGTGGAGTGTCTCAAGCGATACAATTCCGAGCTGGCTTTATCTTGATTCAGACGGAGTACTTCACGGAACTCCTGACACAATCAGGCAATATTCTTTCACCGTGAAAGCTGAAAACCAAGCCGGAACTGCGACAAAGGGACTCACTCTAAACATTGCTAAAGCTCTAATATCTCCCACAATCACGACAACAGAATTAACAACTGCTACTGTAAATAAAAATTATAGTTTTACACTTAAAGCAACGGGCTCATCAACTATAACGTGGAGTGCAGATGTTCTTCCTAACGGAATGACTTTGACAACCGCAGGAGTTTTGAAGGGGAAACCTACAGCAATAGGAGAGTATACAATTACATTTACTGCCTCAAACGGTGCAGGAGATGACACAGCAGCATTGACATTCAAAGTAAACGGAATTTCCCCGACAATCAGCGGAACAGTTCCAAACGGATTAATAGGGAGCGAATATCTTGCAACATTTACAATAACTGGAGAAAGTGTTGACGTTACAACAAACGGAGGATTTCCTTCGGGATTAAGTTTTGAGGTCAGCGGGGATAATTACGTTTTAACGGGAACTCCCACAGAAGATTGGAATAAAAAATTTACTGTTACCGCCAAAAACGATTGGGGGACAGTCTCAAAAATTTATGACCTAATAATCAAAGCAGTAAAACCAAAATTCTTAACTTCAAGTCTTGCGTCAGGGGATATAACTTCGACTTATTCGAGCGATATTAAATATGAAGGAACTATCCCTACAATCACAATTACGGGATT
Source organism: Synergistaceae bacterium (assembly GCA_017449135.1). Lineage (GTDB taxonomy): Bacteria > Synergistota > Synergistia > Synergistales > Aminobacteriaceae > JAFUXM01. Next base: position 2,069 of record JAFSKE010000067.1, on the reverse strand, counting down.
ACCTGCGGGAATTACATCATCAGACAACGGAAATGCAATCACGCTTTCGGGAACGCCGACAAAGTCAGGAACTTTCACGGTTAGGGTAACTCTGAAAAATTCTGCCGGCAGTGTCTCAAAGAGTTTCAAAATGATAATTTATGAGGCTCCGACAATAATTACGACTTCATACGATGTAACGATAAATTCAAATTTCAGTTTGACCCTCAAAGCAACGGGAACGACTCCGATTAAATGGGAACCTGCTTCAAATTGCCCCGTAACATTAACATCTTTAGGAGTTTTGAGGGGAAAATTAACATCGACAGGCCGTAATGAATTTACAATCACTGCAACAAATTCCGCCGGTTCAGATATAAAAACATTTATTTTGACGGGAAAAAATCCCAAGCCTACATTAACGGGAACGTTAAAGCAGGGATATGTTGACGTTGATTATTCGGCGACCTTCAAAGCAAACGGCAACGGAGATATTACGATTACGTGCGATTCAACATTGCCAGCAGGATTAACATTTACGGACAGCGGAGACAAAACAGCTTCAATAACAGGAACACCGACAGAGACATTCAAGGATAAAATTTCTGTAACGGCCATGACATCTGACGGAGTAACGACAACTAAAATTTTTACTCTTAACGTCAAAGAAATAAAACCGACAATCGTAACAAAAGCTCTAAATTCGGGAATGATTAATGACAATTACGAGAGCGGAATTGAAGTTACAGGAACACAAAACGGACTTTCAGTAACAGTTACGGGATTGCCTGACGGACTTACATTTGACGGAGAAAAAATTTCGGGAACGCCTAAACAATCGGGAAAATTCACCGTTAAGATAGTCGCAAAAAATAATATTGGAACGGCGACAAAAAGTTTGAAATTAAATATTTATGCACCGCCTGCAATAACTCAAATCGACCTTCCAGACGCAACAGAGGGAAAAAGTTATTCAAAGAAATTCACGGCAACTGGAACGACGCCTATAAAATGGAAAATTTCTGACGGTACATTGCCTGAAGGAATGAAATTTTCAACGAGCGGAACTCTTAGCGGAAAACCAAAATTTGATGTTAATGTTAATGTTTTTGATTTTACGGTTACGGCTTCAAACGATTACGGGATAGATGATTTACCTTGTACGTTGACGGTTAAATCAGTGTCTCCGAAAATCACGACAAGCTCATTAAAACGTGGAACTGAAGATAAAGATTATGGAACTGTAACATTGAGAGCAACAGGGACAAAGCCTATAACATGGGATATTTCGGGATTGCCGAGCGGACTTGATTTAGCCCCTGACACGGGGAAAATTACGGGAACTCCGATCGAATCAGGAACTTTTAACGTAAAGATTACTGCAACAAATGCAGCCGGTGAAGAAACCGACAAAACTTTAACAATGACGATTGCAGCATCGAAAAATTCGACATCAAAATCAATATCCAAATCTCTGCCGACTGAATTAAAAATTCAATACAGAGATGATAAAGCAAATAAAGAAGTTGAAGATATTGAAATTCTTGATAAAGTTGACGAACCTGAAATTGTCAGGACAAATTACGCTGAAGAACATCAAAATCAAGTACAAAATAAATATCAGTTTTTAAGCGTTAAAGATGAGATTCCCGAAGATTTTATTAAGGTTGCGGAACTTGGGATAATCAGTGCAGATGAAGACGGATTATATGATTTTGAAGTTGTACTCAGTGAAGACGCTGAAATTGATTCAGAATTGTTGTGGCTGGCATTCCCTCAAGATGTCGAGGATTCAGAAGACGATGAGATATGCGAATTTTATGATGTCGAAGGTGAAGAAATCGATTCAGTGCCCGAAGATAGAATTATAAAAATTTCGGTATGGCTTGAAGAAGGAATAATTTATAAACCAGTTATAGCAGCGAAAAAAAATAATCTCCCCTAAACAGGCAATGTCATTAAGTTAAGAGAAACAAAAAGAGCCTCTGAAAATCTCAGAGGTTCTTTTATAATTATTTAAAAAATCCTGAGGTAAAAATGATACATAAAAATGAACTAAAAATAAAGATAAAAAATTGATATTGGAAATG
>JAFSKE010000006.1 GCA_017449135.1 Synergistaceae bacterium | reverse complement strand
GGTGAAAGGGAGGTGTATAATCTTAAAAAATTATTTTAATTTATAAAATTTTATTCTTAGATTAAGGGGAAAAATGTAATTAATTAAATGGGATTATTAGTATTAGCATCAGTATTTATTATTATGTTTGCGATCGCAACGGCATTATATTTTTTTGTATATAAACGAATATATTTTAATGACGAAGATTCAAGGGGGGGGGGGTTACAAAGTTATAAAAAATTTTTCGTCAATGAACTTGAAAACCTGAGCATAGATGACAGGAAAAAATTTCATAACCGTAGAATGCAGTTGAGAGGCCGAATAACACATATTGCAGAATTCAAAAATGAGTATTTTCTTGTTACACTCGGAGAGAATACACAGTGCTTTTTTAATTATTTGCGTCATAAAGACACAATTAAAATTCTAAAACCCGGCCAAATAATAGTCGTAAAAGGTGTCTATGTCGATTACGGCGAACTTGAACATGGTCTCACACAATGTTACTTATTAGAAATATTATCAGTCAGGTAGCCTCCCTGTTCGACGGGGAGGGGAACCGTGAAACGGTGGAGGGATAAACAATAAACCTGTTGACAATTCCCTCACACTCTGCTAATCTTATCACCGTTGCAAAATTGCTGGCAGTCGTTAAATGTGAGTGCTAAAAACGGAGGTGAAAAACGTACAACATGACAGAAAGGCAGTTAAGCATAATACTTGCGGTTGTTTATGAATACATAAAAACCGGCGAACCTGCGGGATCACGGACTATAACGAAGAAATACATAAAGGGTTTGAGTTCTGCAACGATTCGCAATGAAATGGCAGACCTTGAGGAACTGGGATATTTTTATCAGCCTCATACGTCATCGGGCAGACTTCCTACAGCGAGAGCCTATAGAGTTTATGTTGATTCTGTAACGGCGAGGGCAAGAAATCACAGTCATGAAGCTGATATTCGCCGTGAAATCATGGGCAGCCGTGCTGGAGTAGAGGAGCTGTTAAATCATGTTACGCACCTTTTAGCGAGATTAACGAACTGTGTAGCTGTAGCAGCAGTGCCGACGCTTGATGACGCAGAAATCCGACATATAGATTTAATGCTTATGGGCGGAAATAACGTTCTTGCATTGATAGTTTTGAAGGGCGGAATAGTACATCATTCGCAATTTAATTTGCCATATGATATAGATTCTGCAACGCTTGAGGAATTAAGCAGGCGAATAAACACTATAGCCGGCGGGCATTCATGGAACAGCGTGCGTGAAGTTTTATATCAGTATGTTTCAAGCGGACTTGAGGAAGCCGAAACAACATGTAAAGAGGCAATAAGGGAACTTGATAAATTTTTGACGGAAAAGAATTATAAATTTTTCAGTTCCGGAGCAAGACAGATTTTAGGTTTACCTCATTTTCAGATGTTATCGAGGTTACAGGCAGTTTTGAATTTGCTTGAACAGGAAAAGCCTTTAGCAGAGATGATTGAGAAATGCCGTAAAAGTTCAGCTCTTAAAATATCTCTCGGTGAAGAAAACGAAACCGAAGGAATGCAGGACAACGCTATGATTTTAATTCCAGCCCGTCCACGACAGCAAAAGGCAGTTTTAGGATTGATAGGCCCATTGAGAATGGATTACGAGAAATCTATAAGCATTCTTGAAAGTGTCGCAGATGTCTTAAGTGAGGATTAGAGGTGAATAACTATGGAAGATGAGAAACTTGAAGATACAGCCTCCCCAGACGAAGAAACAGCCGAAAATTCAGAGACTGAAGGGGAAGACTATGAAGAGCGAATAAAAACTCTGGAGCATGAGTTAGCAGTATCGAGAGCGGATTTTTATAACTTCCGACAGCGTACTATAAAGGAACGTCAAGAGACCAGAAAGCACGCACAGGAAGATGTTATAACTGAATTTCTGCCTGTACTCGATAATCTTGACAGAGCACTTGAAGCCGCCAGTTCAGAAGACACTCAAAGCATTATAAAAGGTGTAGACATGGTACGTCGGCAATTTATAAATGCACTTGAAAATTTAGGTGTTACGATTATAGAGGCACAGGGCGAGGAATTTAATCCGGCTATACATGACGCTGTAAACACGGAACAGGTTGAAGATCCTGAACTTGACGGAAAAATCATAGCTGAGAGATTAAAAGGTTATCGCACTAAAGACAAGGTTTTACGTCCCGCTCAAGTAACAGTGGGAAAAATATAAATAATATTAGGAGGAAAATAAAATGTCAAAAGTCGTAGGAATAGATTTAGGAACAACAAACAGCTGCATCGCCGTACAGGAAGGCGACCAGACTACTATAATAGCTAATAACGAAGGTGCAAGGACAACGCCCTCTGTTGTAGCGTTCACAAAAGACGGTGAGAGACTTGTCGGACAGCTTGCAAAACGTCAGGCCATTGTGAACGGAGACAGAACGGTAATTTCGATAAAACGTGAAATGGGAACGGATTACAGAGTTTCGATTGACGGAAAGAAATATACGCCTCAAGAGATTTCAGCTATGATTTTGCAGAAGTTGAAAAGAGACGCAGAGGATTATTTAGGAGAACCCGTAACACAGGCTGTAATCACAGTCCCGGCATACTTCACCGATGCACAGAGACAGGCAACCAAAGACGCTGGAACCATTGCAGGGCTTGAAGTTTTGAGAATCATCAACGAACCTACAGCGGCATGTCTTGCATATGGCGAAAACAAAAAAGAAGAACATAAAATTTTAGTCTTCGATTTAGGCGGCGGAACGTTTGATGTCTCATTGCTTGATGTCGGCGAAGGAGTTTTCGAGGTTTTAGCAACTGCAGGCGACAACAGGCTTGGAGGCGATGACTGGGACAACAGGATAGTTGAATGGATAGTCAGCGAGTTCAAAAAATCTGAAGGTATAGACTTAAAGAATGACAGCATGGCTATGCAAAGATTGAGAGAAGCAGCAGAGAAGGCAAAAATCGAACTTTCAAACATGACCGAAACTACTATATCGCTTCCCTTCATCACAGCAAACCAGACAGGCCCTAAACACTTGGAAATGAAGCTGACAAGAGCGAAATTTGAGGAAATGACGGCAGACTTGCTCGACAGAACTATAAAACCCACACAGAGAGCTTTAGAGGATTCCGGTTTGAGTGCAAACGAAGTCGATAAAATCCTGTTGGTCGGCGGTTCTACGAGAATGCCTATGGTTCAGAAAAAAATTGTTGATTTACTCGGCAAAGAACCCACAAAAGGCATAAACCCTGATGAATGCGTCGCTGCCGGAGCTGCTATTCAGGGAGCAATCTTGAAAGGCGATCACAAAGATATAGTTCTTGTCGACGTAACTCCTTTAACGCTTGGAATTGAGACACTGGGCGGAGTTATGACGAAGATGATAGAGCGTAACACTGCTATACCTGCTGAACACAGCCAGATTTTCACGACAGCAGCAGATAATCAGCCACAAGTTGAGATTGCAGTATTTCAAGGTGAGAGACCTATGGCACAGGATAACGTAAAACTTGGCCAATTCTCACTTGACGGTATCGCTCCTGCTCCTCGCGGAATACCTCAGATTGAAGTTAAATTCAGCATTGACACGAACGGAATTTTGAACGTTTCAGCCAAAGACAAGGGAACCGGTAAAGAGCAGAAAATCACGATTCAATCGTCAAATCTTTCAAAAGAAGATATTGAACGAATGAAGAGAGATGCGGAATCACATGCTGACGAGGACGAAAAACGCAGAAATTCAGCCGAAATCAAAAACGAAGCCGACAGTGCAATTTTCAGTGCTGAAAAATTAATGCGTGATCTTGGCGAAAAAATGACACCTGACGAAAAAGGTAAAGTCAACAGTAAGATTGACGCACTCAAAAAAGCAATGGAGAAAAACGACGAAGCCGGAATGAAGAGCGGAAAAGAAGATTTAATGAACACTTTGCAGGAATTTGGTTCGAGACTTTATCAGAACGCCGGAGCCGGACAAAATCCCGGAGCAAACGCAAATTCAAATTCTCAATCAGCCGGAAATAGCGATAATGAAACGGTTGACGCAGAGTTCACGGACAAGAATTAAATAATAATTGATGCCTCCTCACTCTTGGGGAGGTGTCAATTTTCGTAATGTCCTTTGCACGATGCAATTAATATTTTTCCGTCTTTAATGTCAAAAACAAGCCTATTTTCTTTATCAATCCGCTTACTCCAGCCTGGACGATATTTCAGCGGTTCAGACTTTCCGAGACCCTGTGTTCCGTTTCTGTCAATATCTTTGATTAAATCATTAATTTTTTTCAGCGTTTTTTTATCCTGTTTCTGCCAATACAAATATTCTTCCCATGCTTCATCAGACCATACTTTTTTCATTCTTCAATCAGCTCGTGTTCTTGCCCGTTTCCCGAATATAACTGCTCAAAAGCCGTGTCAAGTTTCGCAAGATATTTTGAGTTACGAATCATTTTTTCCATTTGATTATATTTCTCAAGGCTCAAAATAACTACATTCTCATTAAATTTTCGATTTATGATTACAGTTTCATTGTCGTTAAATGCCAAATCACAGTAATTTTTCAGATTATCTCGAACTGATGAATAATTTACAGCTATCATGATAAATTCCCCTTCACAAAATTTTATGTTTTCATTATTGTTAAGTGATATTATAATGCTGATTTATTTTTTAAGTTTACGAAAGGAGAAATCTTTTTATGTTAAAGTTTTTTGAAGTTTTTGCTCTCGTTTCAGTCCTGATAACGTTTGCTGCCGTTCCTGCGTTCTCGGACAATGAAGCTGTTAAACGTCCTGTCGCTGAATTTAATACCAGCATGGGAAGTTTCAAAATCGAGTTATACTCTGATTTAGCACCGATTACCGTTAAAAATTTCGTTGATCTCGCTAATAAAAATTTCTACGACGGCGTAATTTTTCATCGCGTAATCGACGATTTCATGATTCAAGGCGGCGACCCTACAGGTACAGGAATGGGCGGGCCTGGTTACTCAATTCCTGACGAGTTCGGCGAAGGTCTCAAACACGATTCTAAAGGTATTCTCTCAATGGCTAATGCAGGGCCTAACACGGGAGGTTCCCAATTCTTCATTACTTTAGTCCCTACCCCTTGGCTTGATGGTCATCACGCTATTTTCGGACACGTTATCGAAGGTATGGAAATCGTTGAGAAAATCGGACACTCTAAAACTAACAGGCAGGACAGACCTGTTACTGACATCGTAATAAATTCAATCACTATCAAGGAGTAATTTACCATGAACAGAAAAGTTTTTGTTACCCGAAGAATGCACAACACCGTTATGAAGCTGCTCGGAAACATCTGTGAGTATGACGTTACACCCGATGACAGATCCGCTACCCGTGAAGAAATCTTAAATGCTGTCAAGAATTACGCCGTCATTATCACTATGTTAAATGACAATATTGACGCTGAAGTCATTAATGCCGCCGGTTCCGACTTGAAATTAATCGCTAATTACGGTGTCGGTTTCAACAATATTGACGTTAAAGCCGCTAATGACAAGGGAATTTATGTCTCAAATACCCCCGACGTTTTAACCGACGCTACTGCTGACTTAGCCTGGACTTTGTTATTTGCTGCTGCAAGGCGTGTCATTGAAGGCGATAACATCGTCAGAACTTCAACTTTTGAATGGGCTCCGAAATACATGCTGGGCTATGACGTTACAGGGAAAACTCTCGGAATTATCGGTGCCGGCAGAATTGGCGCAAACATGGGCAGAAAAGCCGCTTTGGGATTCAACATGAAAGTTTTATATTATGGCCGTCATAACTCTTCAAGCCTCGATTCTGTAGGCGGAACACGTACAGGCCTCGAAGAACTTTTGGAACGCTCCGATTTCGTCTCTATTCATCTGCCTTTAACTCCCGGGACACGTCATTTAATCGGTGCTAATGAACTTTCTAAAATGAAGCCTGACGGGATTTTAATCAACACTTCAAGAGGTCCTGTAGTTGATGAGAAAGCACTTGTTGATGCCTTATCAAGACACGTTATTGCAGGTGCAGGGCTTGACGTTTACGAAAATGAACCCCAAGTCGAAGAGACGCTTAAAACCTTGCAGAACGTTGTTTTACTGCCTCATGTCGGAACTGCTACTTTCGGAACACGTATCGAAATGGGAAAGCTGATTATCAGGAACATTGAGGACGTTTTCGCATGCAGAGAGCCTCATACAATGGTACGCATATAAATGTCTGTAAACGTTAGAGATTTACTGCCTCCACGACCTGATGACATGCACAAGGGTTTTCGAGGGAGACTGCTGATTGCAGGAGGTTCGGCACGTTACCCCGGAGCTCCTGCGTTAAGTGCCTTAGGTGCTTTGAGAAGCGGTGCAGGTGTCGTAACACTCCTATCGCTTCAAAAAGTCTGTGAGGCGTGTGCTTCGAGGCTTCCTGAGGTTATTTACTGCTTTGAAGATGATTTATTCAGGTGGAAGGAAGTAGCTTTCTCACAAAAAAATATAAATGCTGTCGTCATCGGCTGCGGCTTAGACAGAAGCGTTGCGGCGGAATTGTTTACTTCGAGAATGTGGCGGGAATGGAAAGGCAATATCTTAGTTGACGGAGACGGTTTATATGCTCTTGCAAGGGCTAAGAATGATTTATCGCTGCGTCAAAATTCCGTTATAACACCTCATGAGGGCGAGGCTGCAAGGCTGTTAGACACAACACCTGATGATGTACGTGCTGACAGGTTTTATGCCGTCAGTGAATTATCAGCTAAATGGGGCTGTACAGTCTTAAAGGGGCATAACACATTAATTGCTTCAGGTGAAAAATTCGCTGAAATCAAGCATGGAGGTGCTGAACTTTCCGTTCCCGGTTCCGGAGATGTTCTATCGGGCTGTATCGGGGCTTTTCTTGCTATGGGGCTTGATGCGTTCGATGCGGCAGTCTTAGGGGCTACAATTCACGGAATGGCAGGGGATTTATTAGCTCGTGAAGGTGTTGACGGGGTTTTAGCTACTGACATCGCTAACACTTTACGGAAAATTATTCACGCTTTAAGGAGTTCCGATGGGCAGACGAAATAAAATCGATTGGGACGAAGAAATCCGAAAAACCGAGAAAATCAAACGTAAAGGCATGTTAATGAGTGCTTTAAGTTTCGCCTTCGCCTGTGCCTTTATATTCGGTATCAGCAGACATTCAGGAATTGACGTTGAAATCCCTAAAACTGTTCTGTTTGCCGGTTTATTCTGCGTATCGTGCGTTATCTTCGCCGTTATCGTAAAAAGACGTTCACATAAAAATAATGATGATGACTGAAGATATTTTTATTTCACATTCTGAAAGCGATACAAGAAATTTCGGGTATTCCTATGGCAAAAGAATTAAGCCGGGACAAGTTGTTTTGTTATATGGCGATTTAGGCACAGGAAAAACAGTTTTCGTTAAAGGCGTTGGAGATTATCTCGGAATTTCAGGCGTTAAAAGTCCTTCATTCACCTTGATTAATGAATATAAATCTGACAAAATCTATCTCATACACTCGGATTTATACAGGCTCGAAGATTTCAATCAGGTTGAGGCATTGGGACTTGATGATTATGTAAATTCCGATGACTGCGTTTTATTCGTCGAATGGCCTGAACGCTGGAAATTCCCGCCACAACACAACACTGTTAAAATATTTTTCAAGGCTGTAAATGAATTTGAGCGTGAAATCAAGATACAGGAGGCACAATGAATATTCTCGCTATAGACTGCTGCATGAAATTAACCGGAGTTGCCCTAAATAAAGACTTTGAGCAGTTAAATCTCGGACGTTCTCAATCTCAGGAACTGCCGCGAATGACTGAAAATATCTTATTCAGGAATAATCTAAAATGGCAGGATTTAGACTATATCGTTTTAACTAACGGCCCCGGATATTTCACCGGTATTCGTGTCGGAGCGGCTTATGCTATGGGATTGGCTTATTCTTGCGGAATTAAAATTATTCCCGTTTCAACGCTCGATTTATTGGCTTATGGCAGTAACAACAAAACTTTGGCTTTGATTTACTCCGGTCATGGCTTCGTCTATGCAAAATGCAAAAATTATCTCGATTCAGGCGAATATTCTCATGAGTTCATAACCTCTTGGCTTAATGAAAATCCTGACGCTGATATAATTTCCGACGAACCAGAAAGAATTAACATGCCTGATATAAATATCCTGAAAGTTAATCCTAATTTGTTGTCGTTAATTGAGATTGCTAAACTTGGCATTGAAAACGCAGTCTCACCGAATGAATTAAAAATCTTATATTTTCGTGCTCCACAGGGCATGTATTAATGAAAGGAATGATTGATTATGAGCAGTATAGGCTTAATATTTGACGGCGTAATGGCTGTAGTTTTGATATTCTTCATGTATAGAGGCATTAAACGGGGCTTTTCAGGCGAAATAATAGGGCTTGTCGGTCTCACAGTAGGGATTTTCTGTGCGCTGAATTTCCTTGAACCCGCTGTAAATCTTTTTTACAAATACGTCGATGCTCCCTCGCTTGACAAAAATATCGTCTCGCTGATATGTGCCGTAGCTATCTTCTTCGCCGTTGAAATCGTCTTTGCCTTGATTAGTGCGGTTTTATCATATCTCGTTAAGGTTACTAAATTGTCCCTCATGGATCACTTCTTCGGAATGCTCATTGGGATTATTAAAACTGCCTTCATCGTGATTTTTATCTATGCCGTGATGTCGATGTTCTCTAATGTTCTGCCTTCTGACTGGGTCAATGACAGCTACTGTATGAAAGGTGCTAAAATTGTTTGGCCTTATTGCAGAGATGTATTGCAATCACACGGGATTTTAGACTTCTCCACTTTAACCGGCGTAAAATAAATGATATTATCCGATTACACTATAAATACTCTTGAACTTGACAAAGCACTATCGCCATTCCGTGAGAATTTAAGAGGCGAATTGGGGGCGTTAGTGCTTAACTCTTTGAGGCCGGCTATCGATTTTGATGAGCTTAAAAAACGTGAAAATTTACTCCGTGAATGGCTCGATTATACCGACAAAAACGGGATTTTTAAGTTCAATGCCTCTGTCGAGCCTGTATCTGACATGTTCAAAAATGCTAAAAAAAGCGGTATCCTGTCGGGCAGCGAATTATTGAAGGTCAGAATGCTCTTGAATGCTGCGAAATTTATTCGGGATAATCTTGATGCTTCAGGTGAAATTGACAATTTAGTTAAGGGAATTAGAGATTTTACGCCTGAAATCGACGCTTTGAACGTTATCGAAAATTCGGGAAGGCTTAGCGATACTGCATCGACAAATCTATTTAATATCCGTAACGAAATTGAAAACCTCAAAAAGTCAGGGCGCAGAATTTCTCAAAAACTCTTCGACGACACCGAAATTTCTAACATGCTTCAGGAAAAATCTTTATCGTGGCGTGAAGGCAGATTTTTACTGCTCGTTCGACAGGAATTTATTAACCGTTTTCCCGGACTTGCAGTAGAACGTTCAAGCTCCGGAAATTCAGTTTACATGGAACCTAAGGCACTGTCTAACATCAACAATAATTTAATCATCAGGACTAAAGACGAACAGGACGAAGAAAGATTAATCCTGCTGGAACTGACGCGAAAAATTTTAGCCCGTGAGAACGCCATAAAAGCCTCAGAACGAATTATCGGGACTTTTGACGTGTTATCTACCTGCGACTTTCTAATTCGCTCGAAAAAATGGATTTTGCCCGAATTTACGAATGACAAATTTTTCCGCCTCGTCGGTGCTAAACACCCAATTTTAAGGGATAATGCAGTCCCAATCGATATTTCGTGCGGGAAAGATTTTTCTACCCTCGTCATAACAGGCTCAAACACAGGGGGAAAAACTGTTACATTAAAAACTGCCGGGGTTTTAGTCATAATGGCTTGGCTTGGCCTTCCACTGCCTGCAAGAGACGGAACAATAATCGGAACTTTTGACGAGATTTTTATCGACATTGGCGACGAACAGAGCATTGAACAGAATTTATCGACTTTCAGCTCACATCTAAAAAAGATTATTCACATTCTCAAAACTTCGACCGAAAATTCTTTAATCCTCCTTGATGAACTCGGTGCAGGTACTGACCCTCACGAAGGTGCGGCATTGGGTGTTGCGATTTTAGAGACATTAAAGCAAAAAGGCTGTGTTACGCTTGCTACGACACATCATAACCCCATTAAACAATATGCTTTGACTACTAAAGGCGTTGAAACTGCAAGCATGGAATTTGACATCGAAAAACTACAGCCCACTTACAGACTTCTAATGGGTATTCCAGGCCGTAGCAGCGCACTGTTAATCGCTAAACGTTACGGAATGCCTGAAAACGTCCTGAAACTCGCTCAAGGGGAATTGGATTCACGAGAAATCACTGCCGAAGACATCATGAGCGAATTAAACGAACGAAAAGCAGCTCTTGACAACGCTGAACGTGAATTTCAGGCTACACGGAAAGAAGCCGAAAACCTTAAAATCGAGTATCAAAACAGGGTTAAGGAAATCGACATTCAAAGAGACAAAATTATGCAGGCAGCAGACAGAAAAGCCGAAAAATTCATATCACAGGCAGAACAGACTTCAAAAGAGATTATCAGAAGCGTTGAAGAATCTGCACGTGATTTAGCGAGAAAAGGTTACAACGTGAAAAAAAGAGAATTAAATACCCTTAGGGGATTAATCGGAAAACGGGACAAAAAACGAACAGAACGTGAAATTGAAAACGCCCCCAAGCCTTTTGTACCCGAAGTAGGAATTACAGCCATGATTGCAGGAAGCGGGATTGTCGGCGTTATCAACGAAATCAAAAATGGCCGTGCTTTCATGACAGCAGGAGCGATGACGGTTGAGGCTCCGTTGACACAGCTAATCGCAACTGACAAAAAAGCTAAAATTGCGACACCTCCAATCGACACTACAAAAATCCCTGTTCCCGACAGCGTCCCCTCGTCCATAATGGTTCGTGGAATGCTGGTTGCTGAAGCTATGCCGTTAGTTGAAAACTACCTCGACAGAGCCTATCGTTCAAATCATTCAATCGTTACCGTAATTCACGGAAGAGGCGAAGGAATTTTGAGGCGGGAAGTTCATAAACTATGTTCACGACTAAGTTATGTTAAAAGTTTCAGGCTCGGAATTGAAGGCGAAGGCGGATATGGTGTTACAATAGTAGAGTTTAAGTAAATATTTTGAAAAAGGAGATTATTTTTTATTATGAACGTTAAGAAATTAAATCAGATTTATGAAGGCAAAGCGAAAAAAGTATTTGCAACGGATAATCCCGACTTCTACATTGTCGAATATAAAGACGATGCAACTGCTTTTAACGGGCTCAAACACGGCACGATTGCAGGGAAGGGCGTTATCAATAATAAGATGTCGAACATGATGTTTATGCTGCTCGAAAAAAACGGCGTGAGAACTCATTTTGTTGAACAGATTAATGACCGTGAAACAATCGTTAAAGCCGTCAAAATCGTACCTCTTGAAATCATTATCCGAAACGTTGCAGCAGGCTCGTTTTCAAAGCGTTATGGTGTCGAAGAAGGAACGGAATTAAAAGCTCCGACGCTGGAATTTTCCCTGAAAAATGACGCTCTCAACGATCCTTTAATCAATAACTCCCATATAATCGCATTGGGGGTTGCTACGGAAAAGGAATTAAGCGATATTCAGGCTATGGCATTCAAAGTTAATGAAGTTCTTAAAGGTTTTTTTGCGTCAATCGGGGTTAAATTAATCGACTTCAAAATCGAAGCTGGAAGACTTCCGAACGGAGATATAATCTTGGCTGATGAGATTTCGCCCGACACGTGCAGATTTTGGGACGCAGAGACTAACGAAAAACTCGATAAAGACCGCTTCAGACGTGATTTAGGCGGTGTTGAAGAGGCATATCAGGAGATTTTCAGACGTATAAACAGCAAATAAAAATGTCAGATAAATTCAAGCATGAATGCGGGGTTATAGGCGTATATCTCAATGACGAGACAAAAAACGCCTCAAACCTCGTCTATTACGGGTTATATGCCTTACAGCACAGAGGACAGGAAAGTGCGGGGATAGCTGCCAACTTAAACGGCTGCATGGATTTAAGAAAAGGAGCTGGACTTGCGGGCGAAGTATTCCGAAATGAGACGTTTTCCGACTTTAACGGAAATATCGCTATCGGCCACGTCAGATATTCGACTGCGGGGGAAAGCTCTGCCAAGAACGCACAGCCACTGGCTGCATCGTGTAGATTAGGGGAAATTGCCCTTGCACATAACGGAAATTTAGTAAACGCCGATTCACTTAGGGAAATGCTGACAGATGAGGGTGTTATTTTCCATACTACAAGCGATTCCGAATCTATCCTGAATTTGATATGCCAGCACGGAACACGGGGAATTGAAGCAGGGATTAAAAATGCAATGAGCCTGATTAAAGGTGCCTATGTTTTAGTAATTACAACGGGCGACAAATTAATCGGAGTTCGAGACCCATACGGATTACACCCTCTATGTCTGGGAAAATTCAATGATAATTCGGGCTATGTCTTAGCTTCGGAAACATGTGCATTAGAGGCTTTGGACGCTGAATTTGTAAAAGATGTCGAACCCGGCGAAATCGTCATAATCGACGGAGAAGGCGTTAAAAACATAGAATCTTCAAGACTTTGCAGGAAAAATTTATGTGTCTTTGAACTTGTCTATTTTGCAAGACCCGACAGCATTCTCGACGGTGTCAGCGTTTACGATTTCAGACGAAGATGCGGAATGATGCTTGCTAAACAGAATAAAATCCAGGCCGATATTGTTATGGCTGTACCTGATTCAGGCATTCCGGCGGCTATAGGCTATGCAGAGGCTTCGGGAATACCATACGGAGAGGGATTAATCAAGAATAAATACATGGGAAGAACGTTTATCCTGCCTGTTCAAAAAATGAGAGATGATGCAGTTAAGATAAAACTTTCTACAATTAAACACAACATCGAGAATAAAAGATTAGTTATCATCGACGATTCTATCGTTAGGGGAACGACTTTAAGGCGTATTGTTGGACATTTAAGGGACGCAGGAGCTAAAGAAATACATGTGTGTTCTGCTTCTCCTGAAGTTAAGTTTTCATGCTATTTTGGCATTGATACGCCACACAGGGAAAAATTAATCGCTAATCAGAAAAACCCTGATGAAATCTGCGAATACTTGGGAGCCGATTCACTCACTTATTTGAGCTTTGAAAGCCTTAACGAGGTCTGCGGAAATGATTTATTCTGCAAAGCATGTTTTGACGGGAATTATCCTATGGAAGTTCCGATAAATTAATTCTTACCCCTCCAATTGGAGGGGCAACACCTTATAAATTCACTTCCGGAATGCTTGCGAAACCTTTTGCCAAGTCCTCATCAGTAGGGATATAATCCGTCATAGTTCCGTCGTTAAATTTCTCGTATGCCGTCATATCGAAATATCCCGTGCCTGTGAGACCGAAAATTATTGTCTTTGCTTCACCTGTCTGTTTGCATTTAAGTGCTTCATTCATGGCTGCTCGGATTGCATGGGCACTTTCGGGGGCGGGCAAAATTCCCTCAGTGCGGGCGAATATCTCTGCTGCTTCAAATACGTTTGTCTGCTCAACTGCAACGGCTTCGATATATTTATCGTGATATAACTGCGACAAAATGCTGCTCATTCCGTGATAACGCAGTCCCCCTGCATGGTTGGCACTCGGAATAAAATCATGTCCCAGCGTATACATCTTTGCCATAGGGCAGACCTTTCCCGTATCGCAGAAATCATATACAAATTTTCCCCTTGTGAAACTCGGACAGCTTGCGGGTTCGACAGCTATAATCCTGTAATTCTTTTCGCCCCTTAATTTTTCTCTCATGAAAGGTGCTATAAGCCCTCCAAGATTTGAGCCTCCGCCTGCACAGCCGATTATGATGTCAGGTTCTATGCCGTATTTCTCACACGCCTTTTTCGTCTCAAGCCCGATTATTGACTGATGCAATAAGACCTGATTTAAGACACTGCCCAATACATAGCGATAGCCTTCCTTCGACGTAGCCGCTTCCACTGCTTCGGAAATCGCACAGCCAAGCGAACCCGTTGTATTTGGGTGGGCTTCGTTTATTGCACGTCCGATTTTCGTTGTCATTGAAGGAGAGGGGGTTACATCTGCACCGTAAGTACGCATAACTTCACGCCTGAAGGGTTTTTGCTCATACGATACTTTTACCATATAGACTTTGCAATCCAGTTTGAAATATGCACATGCCATTGATAAAGCTGTTCCCCATTGTCCGGCTCCGGTTTCAGTGGTTACGCCCTTTAGACCCTGTTTTTTCGCATAATAGGCTTGGGCTATGGCTGAATTTAATTTGTGCGAACCTGACGTGTTGCTGCCTTCAAATTTGTAAAATATTTTTGCCGGAGTTCCAAGTTCCTTTTCAAGATATTCCGCATGTACTAACGGCGACGGCCTGTACATCTTATAAAAATTAAGGATTTCTTCCGGTATCGGAATTTCGGCAGTCGTGTCGTCAAGTTCCTGCTTGATTAATTCGTCGCAGAATATCGGCTGCATTTCCTCAAATTTTAACGGCTTCAACGTTGCAGGGTGGATTAACGGGGCGGGCTTGGCTGTCATGTCGGCTCTGACATTGTACCAGCTTTCAGGGATTTCGTTCTCTTCAAGATATATTTTGTATGGTATCTTGCTCATTATTTTTTCTCCTGTTCATAAATTTTCGTAATTTTATTATAGTTTTTCATTTTTGACAACAACATAATTATTATCAAAAATACAATCCCTGAATTTCCCACTGCACAACCTGCTCCTGCGTTTGAAAGTTCTGCTTCAGTTTTGTATCCCCCCGCTGTGAGTTCTACGTCCATTTTGACATCTTCAAACCCTGTCGAATAATCATAAGTGATTTTTTCAGGGAGACTGTCAAAAATTATTTCGCCTTCGTTTGAACGTTCATATTTTATTACCTCGCCGTTATCATCATAAGCGACTAAGTTTGTTACGTTCAAATCCATAAATTCGTTTCCTGATTCTGACACAAAAAACTTTTTATCGCCGTTCAAAAATTCCCTCATGTTAATGCTTTTTGATGATTTCCAATTGTTTGTGCTTTGATGACGACAATTTAAGCTGCCCAAATTTGAATATTTATTTTTGTCGATGTCAAGTCTCAAAAGCTGATTATAACTGCAATCGAAACTTATTAAATTTACGCATTCCGTGATGTTTAACGCATTTATCTGACATGATGAGCAGTTTAATACTTTCAGGTTTTTACACCCCGCAGCATTCAGAGATTTTAATTTTGTTGCACTCACATCAAGCGTTTCAAGCCCTTCACAGCCTTCTATGTCAATGCTTTCAAGATTTTCACACTCTTTAACATTGATATTTGTTATGTTTACGTTGCCGGAAATTTTTAACGTTTTCAAAGATGTATTTTTTCCGACATCTACACTTTTAACAGTTTTTGCTATTCCGCTTAAATCTACCGTGTTTAATTCTTCCGTCGTTGTCAAATCAAGATTTTCAAGTTTCTCAAATTCATTCAGGACTGAATAATCCGTGATTTTCCCCGTAACCTTCAATGCCTTAACCGATTGTTTCTCTTCGGTCGTAATACTTGAAACGTCGTTAAAATTAATTTCTTTCACAACATCTCCTGATTCCTCTTTCTGCTGCTCCTGTTCCTGTTGCGGGGCTTCGGGTTTTTGTTGCTCTTGCTGCTCTTGCTGCTCCTCTTGCGGAATTTCGGCTTGTGGGTGAGATTCTTCTTGTTGTTCCTGTTGAGGCTGCTGCTCCTGCTCCTGTTTTTGCTCTGAGGGGACAGGCGTTTGAATCTTCTCATAAACTGCCGTGAAAGTTTTATTCCCTGTGCTTCCCTTTGAAATGCTGACTTCGAGCGAAGGTGTCGAGTTGTTTTCTGATGTCCAGCCCGTAAAGTTATAGCCGTCCTTCGTGGGATTATTTAACTTGAATGTTTCAGTTTCAACATCGTAACTTGTCGGATTTTCCGCCGTTCCTCCGTCAAGATTGTAAGTTAAAGCGTAAGTTATCGAGGTGAAATTCGCCGTGTAACTCCTGTTGCCCTTTGAACCTTTTGTAATCGTTACCGTTTGTGCCGCTGCATCTAAGCTCGTCCCCGTCCAGCCCGAAAACGTGTAGCCGTCCTTCGTAGGATTATTCAGCGTAAATGTTTCTGTTTCAACATCGTAACTTGTCGGATTTCCCGCAACACTGCCTCCGCCTAAATCATACGATATTGTGTAGACTTCAGGCGGGATTATCAACGTCATTGTCAAAGTGTAATTTTCTGCTTCAGACGTTACCGCAAAAATCAACGATAACAATAATGAAAGTAATAACGATTTTTTAGTCATTTTTTGATACCTCGCTTAAAATTCTTAATTTAATATTTAGTCCGTTTAATTGTGTTTTGTCAGTCAGTGAAAAACATTCGTACTTCAAAACTGCGTCATAAGTCCCTGCTTCAAGAGCTTCTGACAGCAATATATTTTTTATTTCAGATCCGGGCTTTACAAAGTCAGAACTCCATATAACTTTTTCGCCGTCAATTATCAAACTCATCTTGAAATAGCAGGAATTAGAATCAGGATTATAAAAATTCACACGCTGATTCATTTCGCCTGCATTGAAAATCAATCTCTCATAACCGGGAATTGAAATATTTTCCGAATAAGATTTATAAACGAACAGAAACACAAAAATTATTATGAAAATGACGTTAATTCGTCTCTGTATGGGCTGCAAACGTAAATCTATCATTTGATGTTCCGCTGCCGCTCTTCACATAAATACCATAGGAATTACTTGTCGCAGAAATTTGAGTAGGCACTGGATTACCCTTTGTTGTCCATTTATAAGTGCCGCCATCGTTAACCAAAGTATATACGCCTAAGTTCTTGTTAATCGAGGAATTTGTTTTATTTCCGTATTTGACAAAAATTGTACTTGTAGCATAAACAGTATCTCCCACGTGAATCACATCGTTAACTTTCAGCGAAGTGTAAGTTACCTTTCCCGTGATAGTGCAAGTAGCTGTTTTGTCGTCTGAGGTTGCGGTTGTTCCGTTGGTGGCCGTTGCTGTGATTGTTGCTGAGCCGTAACCCTTCGTGCCTTCAACTTCATATTCGCCCGTTGTTGCATTGATACTTACATAATCGGGATCGCTGCTTGACCATGTAACGGTCTTATTCGTTGCGTAGTCAGGTGAAACTGTTGCCGTGAGTGTTCCCTTTGTATTAACGAAAAGGTCTGATGAAGGAGCGTTTGTAATGGTTACGCCTGTTACCGGAACATAAATTCT
>JAFSKE010000066.1 GCA_017449135.1 Synergistaceae bacterium | reverse complement strand
GATTTTTTGTCTTTGAGCGATGATGATTTGCAAAAAGTTGTAGATTTACTTAATAACCGTCCCCGTAAGTGCTTGGGATGGAAAACTCCAGCTCAAGTTTTCCACCCTCATGGTGTTGCACTTACTTGACAATCTGCCGACCAAGAAAATTTTTCCTAACTCCCATGCCCAACCGGCTCTTGCAGGCTTGACATTAACAACACTGAAAAACAACGCAAAAATTAAAACTAACGCAACAAATTTTGATTTTTTCATGAGAAAATCCTCCTTGAATTAAAATAATTTATAAATTACACATTGACTCCATAGTCTCTGCATAATTTTTCAAGTCCGCCGTTAAAACCTCTGCCGATAGCATTAAATTCCCATTCTGAACCGTTTTTGCTTTTATCAGAACGGCCACCACCATGATTTTTCTTCTTTTTTCTCAGGCTCGGGCAAAGATCGATTGGGCTGATATAGCGGATAGGGCAAAGATTGATTGGGCTGATATGGCGAAGTTAAAGTCGGTTGAGAAGGCTCCCACCACTCACGCTTCTTTTGCCCAAATTGATTTTTTTGGTTTTGCTGAGATTGTTCATACCAATATTCTGCAGCATCGTGCATCATATCAAGTTTTTCTTGTTCAGGTAACGAATCCCACCATTGATTGTATCCTTCCATAAAATCGGCTAAACCTTGAAGGAAGTCAAAACCATACGCTCTTTCAGGTTTTACACTGACAACGGCAAGTAACAAGACAACAAAAACGACAACAACAAATTTTGATTTTTTCATGAGAAATTCCTCCTTGAATTAAAATAATTTATTTATTACACATTGACACCGTAGTCTCTGCATAATTTCTCAAGTCCGCCGTTAAAACCTCTGCCAACTGCATTAAATTCCCATTCTGAACCGTAGCGGTTAAGTTCTCCGCAGACTACGGCAGTTTCGGTGTAGAATTTTTCGTTAAGGTCATAGCGTAAAAGTTCACGTGAATTTTGTTCGTCAAAAATACGAATGAAAGCATTTGAAACCTGTCCAAAATTTTGTCCCCGTGCTTCAGCGTCATAAATTGTTACGACGAAAACGATTTTGCTGATATGTTGGGGAACACGATCGAGATCAAGTTTTATCTGTTCGTCATCAGCATTTCCGGAACTTCCCGTGAGATTGTCTCCCATGTGATTAACTGCTCCTGACGGGTGAAATCTTCCGCCGTAGAACACTAAATCGGAATTATTTGTTACTCTTCCATTTGAAGTCAGCAGGAATGCCGAAGCGTCCAAATCAAAATTTGCACCTCTGCCCGCATTCACTGCCCAGCCCAAACCGACAACAAGTTTTGAAATCGGTGATCGTTTTGTGAGATTGACTTTTTCGCCTTTTCTCAGATTAACTCTTTCCACAAAAAATTCCTCCTTAAATTAAAATCCTTGTCCGTATTCTCTGCGTAACGCACATAAATTGACGTTCACACCTTTTCCGATAGCGTTAAATTCCCATTCTGAACCGCTGCGATAAAGTTCCCCGCAAATTACTCCCGTTTCAGTGTAAAAATTTTCGGCCAAGTTATAACGCAGAAGTTCGCATGAATTTTCTTCGTCAAAGATTCGGATAAAC
Source organism: Synergistaceae bacterium (assembly GCA_017449135.1). Classification (GTDB taxonomy): domain Bacteria; phylum Synergistota; class Synergistia; order Synergistales; family Aminobacteriaceae; genus JAFUXM01. The sequence continues at coordinate 6,213 of JAFSKE010000066.1, read as the reverse complement.
GAATTTGAGACCTGACCGAAATTTTGTTTGCGTCTATTAGCGTCATAAATTGTTACGATAAAAAGAATTTTCCTGATATTCGCCGGAACTTTTGCAAGATTAATTTCGATTTGTTCGTCGTCGGAATCTCCCGTGCTTCCGGTGAGATTGTCTCCCATGTGCTTAACTGCTCCTGAAGGGTGAGTCCTGTTGTTGAAGTACACAAAATCGGAATTGTTTGTTACTTTTTCATTTTCTCCAAGTAAAAACGCCGATGCATCCAAATCAAAATCTGCACCTGAGTTTGAATTTACAGCCCAGCCTAACCCGACAATCAATTTTGAAAGCGGATAATGTTTCGTGAGATTAACTCTGTCGCCCTTCTTAAGATTTAACTTTTCGCCTTTTACAAGATTTAATTTTTCCATTGATAAAACTCCTTAATCACACATTGACTCCGTAATCCATGCATAATTTTTCAAGTCCGCCGTTAAAACCTCTGCCGATAGCATTAAAATCCCATTCCGAACCGTTGCGATAAAGTTCTCCGCAGACTACAGCCGTTTCGGTGTAGAATTTTTCGTTAAGGTCATAGCGCAAAAGTTCTCGCGAATTTTGTTCGTCAAAAATACGAATGAAAGCGTTTGAAACCTGCCCGAAATTTTGTCCCCGTTTTTGACCGTCATAAATTGTTACGGCGAAAATTATTTTGCTGATGTTTTGCGGAATGCGTTTGAGGTCGATTTTGATTTGTTCGTCATCAGCTCTTCCTGTGCTTCCGACTCGATTATCTCCCATGTGTTCAATGGCTCCTGAAGGGTGAGTCCTGTTACTATAGAAAATGAAGTCGGAACTGTCTGTTACGGTGTTATTGGCCGAGAGTAAAAATGCCGAAGCGTCTAAATCAAAATCTGTTCCCGAATTTGAATTTACCGACCAGCCTAAACCTACAACGATTTTTGAAATTGAATAATTTTTCGTCAGACTGACTTTTTCACCCTTTTTGAGATTTACTCTTTGTGATGATGATGTAGTTGTTGATTTCGTAGTATTCTTTGAGGACGAATTTTTCAGACTTAACGCTGCAATGGCTGTAACTAAAATTACTCCTGCCAATATGAAAAAGTCTTTTGCGTTTTCAACGATGACTCCGCAATAGCAACATAAGACAGCAGACAACAGGAATAAAACTCCCGCAAATTTTTTTATGAACAGACACAGCAAAGCCCCTAATAACGTTAGAGCAGATACAGCTAACATACAGTAACCGACCGTGTCCGAGATATTGCCGTAAGAAGTTAAATTAATAAAGTCAGAACCGAAAGCGACTGCCTTATTAATAAACTCTTTGCCTGCTTCGGGAATGAAATCCAACTTAAGTATGCTGCTTTGTGAAAACGTAATTCCTGCGATAAATGATACAACACTTGCACCGACAGCAAGAATAAAAGTTATGAATAACATTATAAAACCTCCTGAATAACGAAATTTTTGTAAAAAAATGTACACATGACAATTTTTTTTCCTCTTTATGGTATAATTAAAAACATAAAATGGGGGTAGTATACCCTTGCCACGTGTGTATAATTTTCAATGCAAAATAATTATAATACACTCCCGCTTTTTTTGTTGCAGTTTTTTGTAAATTTTATGTGTTTGACAGTGAAATGAATTGTGCTATAGTTTATGAGGCTCTCCCGAACGGTTTTTTAATAAAATACTGTCGGGGAAAATGAAAAAATTTTGAAGAAGCCGTTAAACTCTGATAACACGAATATAACGTCAGGGCGGCTTGTGAATTTTTACGGGCTGCTCTGATTTTTTAGTTTGTGATGCTGCGGCACTGCTTTTTGAATTTTTGAAAAACAAATTTATGAGCTAATTTTGATAGAAGGGAGGACGGTGTAAAAAACATATTGATATAACATAATACCTGCTAAATGGAGGTGTATCGAATTTGTATAAAGCTGTAGTGATACGTTTATTTCCGACAAAATCACAAGCGAAATTATTATGGCAAAATATCGGGATAGCACGTTGGACTTGGAACTGGGGACTTGAGGAAAATGTACGCCATCGTTTTGCACTCGTTCTGAAAAAGTTCGAGTCGATAATCAGAATCGTGTTTATCTTGAAAAAGTCGGCTGGATAAAATTTAAGTCAAAAGAAAATCTCAAAGACATGAAATTTTATAATGCTCGAGTAAAATTTGAAAACTGGAAATGGCTTCTGAAATGTGCAGTGGAAATTTTACCGAAAGACTCAATGATAATTTTGCGAAATGTGAAAATGGGAATAGATGTAGGCATAAAATCACTGGCCGTAGTAAGTTGTGGAGAACGCAAAAGAGTTTTCAAGAATATCAATCGAAATCATAAAATGAAACGATTGAACAAACAGCTCAAGCATCATCAAAAGATTTTAGCGAGAAAGCAACAAGGCTCGAAAAACCGTTTGAAAGAAAAATACAAGGTGCAGAACATTTACGGCAGGATTAAACGCAAAAGGCATGAATATATTAAGCAGACAGTACTGAAAATCTTAAATATTAGGCCGAAAACTATAGTACTTGAAGATTTGAACATAAGGGGAATGATGAAAAATCGTCATCTTGCGAAGTCAATTTCTGAACAAAATTTATATTTATTCAGAGAGTTAATTGAACGAAAAGCCTTAGAATTAGGGATAAAAATAAAATTTGCAGACAGGTTTTATCCGAGTTCAAAAACATGTTCAAATTGCGGTCATATTAAAAAAGATTTACAGTTGTCAGAGCGAATTTATAAATGCCAAAAATGCGGAAAAGTAATTGACAGGGATTTTAATGCAGCTTTGAATTTAGAGAGATTAGCTGAATAGCCTAAGCTCTAAGGGGATTCGATGCTCCCATAATGACTGCGGAGAACTGTACAAATGACATACTGAATTAAAATAAAATCAGAGTGTCAGGTTCGATGAAACAGTAAGAAAAATGTAAAAATTAGGTATTATTATGTTTTTTGCATCGAAGGAATTTTTGCCGGGCAATGATGAAAACGCCCCCAGAATTAACGAAGAAATTACAATACCAAAAGTATTATTAGTTGATGAAAACGGGGTAAAAATAGGTGTTACGGACACTGTAGAAGCATTAAGAATGGCACATGAGCAGGCTTTGGATTTAGTCGAAGTTGCTCCGATGGCTCAACCTCCCGTGTGTAGAATTATGGATTACGGGAAATATCGCTATCAGTTGCAGAAAAAAGAAAAAGACGCTCGAAAAAAACAAAAGGTTCAGGCTCTTAAAGAAATTAAAATGCGGCCGAAAATTGATGATCATGACTTTGAATTTAAGACTAAAGCCGTTAAAACATTTTTAGAGAGCGGACACAGAGTTAAAGTTTCAGTCTTTTTCAGAGGCCGTGAAATGTCATTTCTGAATAAGGGCGAGGAAGTTCTCAACAAAGTTATCGAAAAATGTTCCGAAGTCGGAAAATGCGAATCTAAACCGATGATGGAAGGTCGATACATGAGAATTTTATTAACGCCTCAAACATCGACAACAAAACCGAAAGGAGAATAAAATTTTATGGCAAAGCAGAAATTAAAATCACATTCAGGAGCAAAAAAGCGTTTTTTCAAAACAGCATCAGGAAAATTCGCTTATCGTAAGTGCAGCAGATCTCACATTCTCATTCACAAAAAGCAATCGAGAATCAGAAGACTGAAGGAAACCGGTTATGTTCCGGAAGAACTCGCAGGACAGATGAAGCATTTACTTCCGTATGATTAGAAAGGAGCCTGAATATTTATGAGAGTAAAAGGTACATCGGCAAGCGATAAAAAACGTCAGAAATTATTTAAGCTCACAAAAGGTTACTGGGGACAGCGCAAAAACGTTTACAGAAGAGCCAGAGAAGCATATTTGGCCGCCTTATCAAGAGCCTATGTTGACAGAAAACGCAAAAAGAGAGATTTCCGAAGATTATGGATAACTCGTATCAGTGCAGCAACAAGAGCTGAGGGAATGAGTTACAGCGTATTCATGAACGGTTTGAAGAAACTCGGAATTACGTTAAACCGCAAAATGTTATCCGAACTTGCAATCCATGATGCTCAAAGTTTCAAAGATTTGGTTGCAAAAGTGAAAGCGTTGTAATTATATATGTCAGAAATTAACGGATTAGATATTAATGCAGTCAAGGAATCTTTTCAGGCTGCGTTAAAAAAAGTTACAAATTTAGAAGAACTTGATGACATTCGCGTAAGGTTTACCGGAAAGAAAGGAGATCTTACGCTTTTGTTAAGATCACTTGGTAAACTCCTTCCCGAACTCCGAAAGCAGGCAGGTCAGGAATTAAATAAACTCCGAGACGAAATCGAACATACTCTCGACATCACAGGCAGAAAAATTCGTGAATCTCAAAACGAAAAAACCGAAATTTCAGAACGCATTGATGTAACGTTGCCTGAAAAGGGCAGAAGTTTCGGAGCATTTCACCCTGTAATTCAGACAATGCACGAAATCGCAAATATTATGCAGGGTCTTGGATATTCCGTTGCAACAGGCCCAGAACAGGAAGAAGAATTTTATAATTTTGAATGCCTAAACGTTCCTAAATGGCACCCCGCACGCGATATGCAGGATACTTTTTATTTTCCCGACGGAACGTTGTTAAGAACTCACACATCGCCCGTTCAAATTCGTTCAATGTTGAAGTACGGGGCTCCCTTGAGAATAATTTGTCCCGGAAAAGTTTATCGAAGAGATAACGACACAACACATTCGCCGATGTTTAATCAAATGGAAGGATTATTGATTGATAAAGACGTTCCCTTCAGTGTAATGAAAGGTACAATGTCAGAAATGTTAAACGCCTTTTTCGGAAAAAGTTTGAAATACAGATTTCGAGCGAGTTATTTCCCCTTCACAGAGCCTTCAATGGAACTTGATATTGAATGTGTCGAATGCTCAGGCCACGACGAACATTGCAGAGTCTGTCATGGGACTGGCTGGCTTGAAGTTGCAGGAATGGGAATGGTTCACCCGAATGTTATAAGGGCAGGAAAAATTGATCCCGACGAATATAACGGATTTGCTTTCGGAATTGGTTTAGACAGAATGGCGATGTTGAAATATGGAATTTCGGATTTAAGATTGTTATTTGACGGTAACGTTTCATATTTTATGTCAGGATTTGAAGGCGGTGAATCAAGATGCTAATTTCATGGGAACTCTTAAAAAATTTCATTGACATTGAACCTTCAAATTTAACTCCCGAAGAACTTGCAGAGAGATTAACATTTTCCGGTTCTGAAATCGAAAGCATAACCTACACTGCGGGAAAAATGGAAGGTGTAATCGCCGCAAAAATTGAAACTCTTGAGACTCACCCGACAGAATTAAAATATTCAATCGCACATTTGAACACTGGTTCAGGAATGAAAATCTGTGTTACAAGTGCTAAAAATATGAAGCAGGGCGATATGGTATTTTACGCCGGTGAAGGATCAATTTTGCCTAACGGTATGAAACTCGGCACAAGGGATTTTCACGGCGTTGAAAGTTTCGGAATGATGTTATCGGCTGAAGAATTGGGATTGCATGATGTTGATGATCCTTCGGGATTGTTGATTTTGCCCGAAGATGCCGAAATCGGAGAGAGTGCAAAAAATTTATATCATATCGGCGATGTGATTCTTGATGTTTCAATCACTCCTAACAGGGGCGATTTATTAAGTTTGTTGGGAATGGCGAGAGAGATTAAAGGTTTATATCCTGCCTCGAAATTAAAAACTCCTGAATGGTTAAGGCCTTCACAGCAAAATAAAACATGGCCGGAGGAATTTGGGAATATTTCGCTTCCTGACAAAGGTTGTTTATGTTATAGATTGGGACTTGCAACGGGAGCGAAAATTTCAGATTCTCCGTTGACCGTTAAAATCGACTTGGCACATTTAGGAATGAGACCGATTAACAATGCCGTTGACGTTACGAATTACGTAATGTTGATGTTGGGACAGCCTCTTCACGCCTTCGACCTTAACACACTTCCTAAACGTGAAATCACTGTCAGATCTGCTAATGACGGCGAAAAGATGCAGACTCTTGACGAGAAAATCCGTGAATTAACCGAAAAAGATATGTTAATCACAAGCGGCGGAGAAGCTATAGCATTGGCAGGAGTTATGGGCGGTGAACAGACAGGAATTAATCCCGACACAACAACAATCGTAATTGAGAGTGCTTGTTTC
>JAFSKE010000065.1 GCA_017449135.1 Synergistaceae bacterium | reverse complement strand
GCTTGGATTATTGCAAGTATGGACGAAAGCAACGAAAAATTAATCCCTGCTCAGGCAGAATTAAGAGTTGACGGCCATGTTTCAGGAAATATTCAGCTTGGAGAATACGGCGAAAGTCAGAAAAAAATTCCTTTCGGTTATGCTGAACAAATAACTGTAAAGAAAGAGGCTTTAATCGGAAAAACTGGTGTGTCATGGTTCAGCGGAGTTTCGACAAACGGTTACAAACTTGAAATCACTAACGGAACAAAAACCGAAAAAGTTATAACTGTCCGAGACCGTCTGCCCATTCCTACTGACGACAAAATCAAACTCGAAGTTAAACGAATTGAACCCAAAGAAGCCGAACGTGATTCCGAAAACCGTTTAACATGGAAAATAACTGTTCCTGCCGGTGCAACAGTTCCGATTATCGTAGATTATTCACTGAGTTACCCCTCAGGCGAAGAATTACAATATAAATAACGTGATAAAAACATGAGTAATCCATTAAAATTTATAACAATTCCTCCCGTGTTTGCAATAGCGACAATCATGCTTGCCCGTGCAATGGGAAGCGGACAGGTTGTCGGAGAAATTGATGTCGCAGTATGGGGACTTATTTGGCTGTTGTTTATAATAATTTCGATTCTTTACGGAATGTTTATTGTGAACGGTTTTAATGTCGGCTTGGTTCCGCTTCAGGCACTTGCTCAGGGAATAATTTTGTGTCCAATGGCGATAGTTTACGGGGCGAAAATGTTTCAATGGCTCGGGGTCATAATTGCCGTCTGCGGAGCTGCTGCGTTGGTCGTGATTTACAATCAGATTGAGGCCGAACACAATAAAGTTGTTGTTGTTGAAAGTGAAAACGACGTTAAACAACTTCCATTGAATTTCGTAATAACCGATGATACCGGAGCAATATTAAATCTCACTGAAGATATGCTGAAAGTTTTTGACCTCGACAGAATTAACACAATCGGGAAAAATATTTCGGATTGGTTTAGTCCTGTATCAAAGACGGCTGAAATCAACGAAAAAATTTGGGACGTTAAACGTAAGGGATTTGATAATGGCAAAAGATTTTATTTTGAATTAAATCCTAAGGGACTTCCGACGGAAACTGAAGAACAGACACCTGAAGAAGGACAGGCAGGCACAATGCCGTTACAGTTTATTGACCCTGATACACAGCTTCATAATTTCAGGTACGGAATGATGAGAATTTCCGACGAACTTTACCGTGCGGGACGTTATAATCACCCTGTGAGTGCCGTAATGATTAGAATCGTGTTTCCTCAATTATTGCCTGATGATGATATGGAAAAATACGTCAGACCGTTTAGAGCATATTGTGCAAGATTGATGAAAGACCTTCGACAATCCGACACTGCGATTCAGACGGGAGAATTTCAGATTTTAGTTGTTTTGTCCGAATGTCAGTATCAAGTGGTTGAAAATATTACGGAACGTTTGACGGGAATTGTGAATGCTTTGTGCCCTACGTTTGAGGAATTTTTCCATGTTACAGTTTTGAATGTCTTTGAATGTTTCGACGGAGGAGGAAATTTGCCGACAGCTAATGAACTTGTTGACAATTTAACTCACTCAATGACAAGGAAATATTCAGCTCAGGCATTGTCTGAATAAAGAATAATGAGCAGTAAATTATTAAACAAATTAATATTAGGTTCGTGTGCATCACCGTTTTTATTCGGTATAGTAATTTTCGTGTTAATTTTCGTGGCGGGAGATTTATTATTTCAGGCTGCGAAATTAATTATCGAACAGGGCGTTGCATTTGGAGTTGTAACAAGATTGTTTTTTTACAGGCTTCCAGAAGTTGTAGTAATGACAATTCCGATGTCGTCATTGCTTGCTGGACTTTTAGGAATGTCATCGCTAAATTCAACAAGCGAATTAATAGCCTTAAAATCTTTGGGAATACCTTTCAGGAGGATTTTAAGGCCGATTTTAGTATGTTCGATTTTGATAGCTCTGGGGGGATTGACATTTAACGAAACCGTTGTGCCTTTCGGTTCGATAGCTGCGGACAGGTTAATGCGTTATGAAATCATGAAAAATCAAGCTGCAGCAGTCCAGGAAAAAGTATTTTTGAGGGACGAAGAGAACGGGAAATTGAAACGTGTTTTGTATATTGATGTTCTCGATCCTGAAAATGGAATCATGCAGGGAATTATGATGCACGAATTTAACGATAAAGGCAGACTTGCTACAACATTAAATGCAGCGTCCGGGAAATGGCAGGATTCACAATGGTGGATTGAGGACGGCAGAATGTACGATGTAAATTCCGAAGGCGAAGTTAATTTATTATTACGTTTTGAACGTCAGAGACTTGCATTAAGATTATCGCCTGAACAATTACAGAGAAGTACACGGCGGCCGGCAGACATGAGTGCTCACGAGTTATGGAGTTACATAAATCAGGCTGAATTGGTCGGAACGGATTTATCGAGATTATGGGTAATGTTCCATTTGAAATTGGCTGTCCCTTGGGCATGTGTGATTATGGCAGTGTTGGGAGCAGGTTTCGGAGCATCAAGGCGCGGACGTTCCGGGGGCGGTGTAGGCTTCGGAATAAGCGTTGTAATAGTCTTTGCGTATTATGTCGTGATGTCATTATGCCGTGCACTCGGTGAATCGGGGAATATTAATCCGATTATTGCGGGTTGGGGGCCTAATTTTGTATTTATGATTGTAGCTTTGTTTTTTGCGTGGAGAGTTGATAAAATATGATTGAAATTTCGGATTTTGATAAAATTGAAATGAGGGTTGGGACTGTTCTTGATGTAAAAGATAACAAAAAGTCCAGAAATCCGGCTTACGTTGTAACGATAGATTTTGGCGAGGATATTGGAATAAAAAAATCATCAGCTCAGATTACCGCTTTATATAAACCGGAGGATTTGATCGGAACTCAAATTATATGCTGCGTAAACCTTACGCCGATTCATATTGGTTCAGTAAAAAGCGAAGTTAGAATTTTAGGAACTGAATCAGAACAGGGAGTTGTGCTTTTGCGACCTTCCGAACCGGTTAAAAATGGAGATAAAGTTTTCTGAAATCTCATGAATGATAAAATAGCTTTAATTTCGGGCGAGGGATTGTTACCGGTTGAGATTGCGAAAAAATTAAAATCCCTCAATTATTCGACTTTGATTTTCTCATTGTCGGGAGAAAACGAACAGATAAAACCTTACGCCGAAAAGTTTATATCTTTACGTTATCCGAATTTGGGGCGTGGAGTTCGTGAGATTAAAAATTTCGGTGCTGAAAAACTAATAATGGCAGGTCGAATCCCTAAAAATACAATTTACAGCCTGCCGTTAATATTATTTTTCGACAAGCTATCACGTTCAGTATTGAAAAAAACTTTACGAGATGACCATTCATTATTGGGATCTATTGTAGAGGCCTTTGAAAGCGAGAATATAAAAGTAATTCCATATTGGCAGATTTTACCTGAATTTATAGCACCTAAGGGAAAATTGACAAAACGTTCTCCGACAAAAAAAGAATTTCAAGATATTGAATACGGCGAAAAAATTTTGCATGTAACTTTGCCATGTTCATTCGGACAGTCAATTTGCGTTGCTGACGGAGCAGTCGTTGCTATAGAAGCTATGGAGGGAACTGACAGAATGATAAAACGAAGCGGGGAATTATCTGGACATGGAACGGTTATAAAGATGATGAAAGAAAATCAGGATATGCGTTATGATTTGCCGACAGTCGGAACGAAAACCCTTGATAACATGAAAGAAGCAGGTTTGACATGCCTTGCGGTAGAATCAGGAAAAACATTGATATTGGAGCCTGAAAAATTCTTTAACTTAGCGGAAAAATTTAACATAGCAGTTTGGGGAATATGAACATGAAAAAAATTTTTGTATCATGCGGAGAAGTCAGCGGGGATATTTATGCTGGAGATTTTATAAGGGAAATTCTGAAAATCAATCCTGAAATCGAAATTTACGGAATGCTCGGCCATGAAGGTGAAAAAGCCGGAGGAACAGCCAAATGGAGCTACGAAGAATTAAAATTAATGGGTATTCTTGAAATATTGCCTGCACTCCCGAGAATCCTAAAACTGAAAAATTCAATCGTTAAAGAAATCATTAAATCAAACCCCGATGCAGTAATTTTAATTGACAGTCCTGACTTTCATTTAATGCTCGCTAAATCACTTCGTAAATCAGGCTACAAAAACAGAATAATCTCGTTAATTCCTCCGACAGTGTGGGCGTGGCGTTCCGGAAGGGTAAAGAATTTGAGACGTGATTTTGATTTATGCCTGCCGTTATTTTATTTTGAGCATAAATTTTTGATTGAACACGGCGTAAAATCTCTTTGGACATCACACCCTTTAGTACATGACTTAAAGGACGTAAAAATCTCAGAGGATTTCAAAAATCATTTTGACGGTAAAAAAGTAATAGCCTTAATGCCAGGAAGCAGACGTTATGATATAAATTTTCATCTTGATATATTGTTGAAGACGGCGGAATTATTGAGGGAAAAAAATTTCATGCCTGTATTCTCTATAGCAAAAGGACTTACAGAAAACCTTGCCGATGAATTGAGACAACGAATAAAAGACTCTGGATTTGAATTTTGGGAAGGCGGAGGGCGGGAATTAATGCTTGGTTCGTGTGCCGTTGCGGGAGTTTCGGGAACAGTAGCGGTTGAAGCAATGTTGTTAAATCGTTTTATGGTAGTAATCTACAACATGAAAAAAATCACACATGAAATCTTGAAACGATTAGTCCACGTGAAAAAAATTTCTATACCGAATTATTTAGCGTCAAGACCTGTATATCCCGAATTAATTTGTGAGGCTGCAACACCTGAAAGAATAGTTTATGAAATTGAAGAATATTTGAATAATCAAGAATATAAAATTGAAATTGATTGTAGATTGAACGAAGCTAAAAGATTGATGGGAAGTGAGAATGCAGCAAAATTCTGGGCGGAAAGCGTTATTGATGCGTGCAGATAAACTTATAGAATCGTAATTATATTATAGGAGCTAAAGAAAATATTTCGGGTTAGCTTTCTAAAATTGATGCTAACTCGAAGGCTTTATTTTCTGATATTTCCCAACGTCTAAATCGCAAAAATCTATCCGCTGAAGACGCAAATAATCTTGTCAATGATGTATCAGAATTAACACGAAAAACTTTCTCTCCTTTATCATCTGAATCTACTATGATACAATCGTCGTCAGCAAATTCAATAGCGAACGGGACATCTTCACCATTTTCAAAAAATCTTAACGTTAATATTACCTCTAATTATAAAAAAAGATATTGTCATACTACCATATAAAGATACAATCATCAATAATATTAGGATTAAAGATTTTGAGCTCCCTACGAGCTGTGAATATACTAAAAGCACCAGAAAAATTGAAGCCATTAGAAAATCACATACCTTTAATCTGATTTACGAAAAATTTTTACAATAAAATGCCATAAAGCCTTAATAAATCTCAATGAATACTGGAAAATTAGCAATATTAACGTCCAGACATAAGCAAGCCATAGACAAATCTGTGAAAAGACGAATAAAATCGTTACAAAAAATTCCATTACAGTAACGCCTTCTTTCAAAAATTTTTGTTAAATTTTATCAAGAATCTTTGTTAGAACAACACCCTCACAATAGGGTGGAAAGTATCCCCCGTATGAGCGGGGAATAGTCTCATTTTACCAAAGGAGCAAAAGAAAGGAGAAAATCACCCCCGCATGGGCGGGGAATAGATGTTGCCGTTAGTCTCAGAAGCCTCAACCTTAGGATCACCCCCGCATGGGCGGGGAATAGCTGACTGTCTTTTATCCTTTGGCGTTTTGATAGGGATCACCCCCGCATGGGCGCAATGTCATTAAGTTAAGAGAAACAAAAAGAGCCTCTGAAAATCTCAGAGGTTCTTTTATAATTATTTAAAAAATCCTGAGGTAAAAATGATACATAAAAATGAACTAAAAATAAAGATAAAAAATTGATATTGGAAATG
>JAFSKE010000064.1 GCA_017449135.1 Synergistaceae bacterium | reverse complement strand
TTATGCAGTTCGCTTTTCGCCGCTGAAATAATTATCGAACCTTCAGCAGATTCAACAGCTGCAACGGCAGATTTTAAGTTCGATCACAAAATCGTTATCGTTTGTCCTTGGGGCGAAGGCGGTGGAGCTGATTCAACTTTACGAGCCTTAATCCCTTTGCTGGAAAAAGAAATCGGACAGAAAATTGAAGTCGCAAATGTTACCGGCGGAAATGGCGTTAACGGTGTTGTTTATACTCGTGAACAGCCCGCTGACGGTTATACATTTTTACTCGGAACTCAGAGTTTGTTAATTCAAGATATTCTTGGCAATCTGAAATTCAAATTCCTTGATGAGTTTGTCCCTGTTGCAAGGCTTGTAAACGCTATTAACGTTATCGCTGCTTCAAATGCAACAATGGAGGAAAGAGGTTACAGCAATTTCTCGGAACTTCGTGAATTTGTAAAATCACACCCTTCGAGTATCAGTGTCGGAATGCTCACAAGCACGGGCGTTGACGGAATTTCACTTAAAAAAGCTATCGAAGGTCTTGACTTGCTCGAAGTCGATTACCCTTCAGGTGCAGGAATGAATCTCGCACTCAAAGAAGGTCAGATCGATTTAATGATAACAGGAACTGATGAAATTTCGGATTTGATTGCAGCAGGCAATATTACTCCGTTATTAGTTTTGTCTGAAAAACGCATGAAATCTTATCCCAATGTTGAATCGGCTGGAGAACTCGGAATTGATTCCGTAATCGGCCCCGAAAGAGGAATTTTTGCCAGAAAAGGTACTCCCGAAGGTGCTATTAAAGCTCTCGAAGACGCTATAACAAAAGCATCAATGACTCCCGAATGGCACGAATTTTTAGAACGTGGAGGTTATGACGAAAGACCGGGATTCGCAAACGCCGCAAAATATCATCAGGCACTCGAAAACGAATACAAAACTTTCACAGACATGTTAAAACCTGCCAAAGCCTCCGACAAAAAAGCCCCCGCAGCTCCTTCAACGAGACTTGCTGTAATCGGCTTCGTAATGGTTTTAGTGTTGATAATCTGTTTAATCAGGAAAATTGTTATTCCTCCGATTGCGTTTATTTTACTTCCTACGATTGCTGCACTTGTCGCAGGATTTGATCCCTTTGTAATTAACAAATTTGCGGCTTCGGGAATTTCAAAAATGGTTTCGACGGTTTCATTATTTGTATTCTCGATTTCGTTCTTCTCATTGATGAGCGATCAGGGAGTTTTTGACCCTATTGTTAATTTCCTGATTAAGAAGGCCGGCACTAATGTAACTCTCGTAATGCTTGCGACGGCTGCCGTAGGAATTATCGGACATCTTGACGGTGCAGGAGCTACGACGTTTATTATCACGATTACTGCAATGCTTCCGTTATTCAAGAAATTAAAAATGGATAACAGATCTTTAATGCTTTTAATCTGCGTTGCTATCGGAGTTATGAATGTCTGCCCATGGGGAGGCCCGACAATCAGAGCTGCTACGGTTCTTGAAACAGAGCCCGGAATTTTATGGCAGAGATTATTGCCTGTTCAGGGTGCAATGCTTGTAGTTACGTTTATTGTTGCATTTATTTTAAGCGGTGTTCAGAAGAGACGAATTAAAAAACTCGGCCTTGTTGCTGATGATTCAGTCGAATTAGATAAAGCCGAAGATAACAAGCCGAAAGTTTCGGGAGCCCTTCAGACATTTAATTTCATTCTCGTTGTTGCCGTAATCGCTGCATTAATGTATGGTAAATTTAATAACGCTTATATATTCATGATTGCTCTTGCACTTGCATTGCCGTTTAATATCAGAGTATTGAAGGAACAGAATGCAAAACTTAAAAATTACGGTGTTGCAGCAATGTCAATGGTTGTAACGTTATTCGCAGCAGGAATTTTCACGGGAGTTTTGAGCGGAACAGGAATGTTAAACGCAATGGCTTCCGCAGCAGTAACTGTAATTCCGCCGGATTTAGGACGTTATACGCATTTCATCGTTGCATGTTTCGCAGTGCCGTTAATAATGTGTTTGGGAACGGACAGCTTCTATTTCGGACTTATGCCCGTAGTAGTAGGGATCGCCTCACAGTTCGGAGTAAACCCGATGGACGTTGCATGTGTTTTGTTAGTTGCTGAAAACGTCGGAGTTATGATTTCGCCGTTATCGCCTGCAATGTATTTAGGACTTGGACTTCTTGAAATTGATGTCGGCGAACACATTAAATATTCGCTTCCTTGGATTTGGTGCGTGAGTTTAATATCGATTGCTGCCTGCATACTTTTGGGAGTAACACCGCTGTAAAAAATTATGAAAACGAAAATTTTTGCAGGGATTTTGATTTCGTTAATATTGTGTTCGTGTTCGAGTGCTGAAATTTCAAAGAAGACAGTTGAGGCAGCATGGAAAAGAATCGCAACGGCAGACGGTTTTGAAGTTGTACAAATAAATTATGAAAAAGACACTTCGCCTAATGCTTGGGTTCTGTTTAAGTCTCAAAAGAATTTCAGCGTTCATGTTACACAGGGATTAATGAAAATCTTAAATTCCGAAGAGGAAATAGCGGGCGTTTTAGGTCATGAGATCGGCCATGTAAGACTCGGACATTACAATAAAGGTGTCGGACGAAATTTAGGCTGGGCAATACTTGGGGCAGCACTCGGAAAATCGGGACAGATTGCACAGGCTGTTGGGAATGTCGGAATGAATTTGGCCGAGAGCGGATTTTCGAGAGGACAGGAAGTTGAAGCCGACGACTACGGGACGGAATTATTAAAAAAAGCAGGCTACGATCCTTACGGATTATATCGTGCAATGAAAGAGTTTGCCAATAACAATTACGTAACACAGCCGAACGGTTTTAATTCGCACCCTCCGACCGCAAGAAGATTAAAACACTTAATGGATAAAGCAAAATCCGTGAGTGAAAGCAAATAAATATACGTCATTTAATTAAAGAAATTTATAGAATCCTCCGATAATATTAAAAATTTATCAGGAGGATTTCTTTATAATGTCTGTGCTAAATAATCATGGAGGATTATTGCAATGAGAATCTTCAATAATCTTCCTGCAACTAAAACTTTTAATGCACTCAACAGAACTAACAAAATACTCGCAAAAACTCTCAACTCGCTTTCAACGGGATTGCGGATAAATTCGTCGTCGGACGATGCTGCGGGATTTGCAATCAGTCAAAAAATGCGTTCACAGATTTCCGGGCTTAACGTTGCGATGAGAAATTCGCAGGACGGGATTTCGTTGTTGCAGACGGCAGAGGGTGCATTAGGCGAAACAAATTCAATGCTGCAACGAATGCGTGAGCTTGCTGTTCAGGCTTCAAACGATTCATTGACATCGAACGACCGGCAGTATATTCAGCTTGAAATTGACGAATTGAAAAAACAGATTGACAAAATCGCAAACACAACCCAATTTAACAGGAAAAAAATTTTAGACGGAAGTTCAGGGGCGTTATGGTCGAGCAGTGATATTAACGTCAAAGCAAGAATCAACGGAGGCTTAACACGAATTGATGAGTTCGGGCAAAAAGTAAGCTCTGAAGGAAATTACAGAATCGAAATCAGTGTTGAGGGAGGACAGGCACAGATCCAGAAAAGTAACATAATGAATGTAGCGTACTATAAGTCTGTAACAAAAACAATCACCGGGAGCGAGGCAATAATTTCTCAAGAACCGATTTATGAAAATCGGCTTGTCGGTTGGAACGAGTCAGAACTCGTAGAAGATACTAATATGGAATGGAAAATCATTCTAAACGGAGGAACTAACGGAGAAGCTGTCAACGGTACCGTAAAGGAAGCGGCAAATGAAGATGAAATCAACAGTGGCTGGTCATTTTCAGACAATACTCTGACAATCAAAGAAAACGGCACTTATCATATTACTTCAAACGGAACAACAAAAAACCGCATTGTTGTAGATGGAGGAGTCGAGGCAAATATTTTTCTTGACAATGTTAATATTAATGTCAGCAGTGATTATAATGCGTGTGCTTTTTGTATCAACGACAACGGCAAAGCTAATGTATATCTGATTGGAAATAATTATCTCTCAAGCGGTGCTAATCGTGCAGGACTCGAAGTTTCACCGAATGCCTCAGTCATGATTTGCAGTGCCGAAGGTTTAGGGAGCACTGAAGGTTATTTATCGGCTGTATCAGTAGAATCAACAAATCAAATGGGCTTTGGAGGAGCAGGAATTGGAGGTTCCGGAAATTACAAAAATGACGGAAAATCCGGTGAGATTGTTATTAACGGGGGAACAATCATTGCTCGTGGATATGGCGGAGGCGCAGGTATTGGAGGAGGAAATACATCAGGAAGCGACAGTACAAAAATAACGATTAACGGCGGAGACATCACAGCATATGGAGGTGCTTCACACATCAGCACAAACAGTGCTGGAGGAGCAGGAATTGGCGGAGGGTTCGCACACACCACTATTCCTGTTGAAATAAATATAGCTGGCGGCTCAATAAAAGCGTATGGTGCCGGATCAAACAATGATCCCAAAGCGAGCAGGACTGTTATATCGGGAGCGGGAATTGGCGGAGGAGGCGGAATAAATTCAACTACAGGCGGTCGGGTGAAAATCAGTAATACTCTGAGAAATTCTATTGTTGCAGTTCCCGGCGACGGCAGAGCTGAAGCGATAGGACGCGGAGCAGGTGATCGAGGTGTGTATACTGTTGAATATGTTGATTTTCAGCCTGTTACCGTTAATGTTCCTGATTTACCTTCCGCAACAATTCAGACTCCTGCTGTGATTCGTGAACCTGTCTATGAGAACGTTATTGTGGGTTACAAAGATGTAATCATCGGTTACAACGAAACTGAAAAAGAAATAACGACTAATGACTTTACAATGAATACTTTAAGCAATATCAGTCAGTTCAATGCACCGGGCGAAGGAGAGATTATTGCACCTTACAAAACCCTAAAAATTACTCAGGGAAATGGCAAAACCGCAAATATAACTCTTTATGAAAATGACACGATTTATGATGCTGCTAAAAAAATAAATGACGCAATAGCAAATTCATTGGGACAAAAAAAATACACTGATAAAGCAGATAAATTCTGCACTATTTCAAACGGCACGGAAAACACTTCCGAGTCAGTTTATGAACGAACGCTGATTTATGACGATGACGGAAATTTTAACGGCTATGAAATAAAAGCGACAATGTTAATTCGTTCGGCAATTCCGGGAAAAGCAGGAGAATTATATTTTTCGGGAGATCAGGAATTATTAAACGCTTTTGGCCTGAATACAATACAATCTTCGAGTGAAAGCACATTTACCGTATCAGTCAGGGAAGCACATTCAGGAAAAATTATAACTTCAGATAAAAAAATTACCGGAAATATTTTTCACGGAATCATAAATCCTAATATTGACGTTGAATTTGATTCAATTTCAGCAATTAGAGCAGTTTGGAACGAAAAAAAGAAAAATTATGTTCAGTCTGATAAATCAAAATATACGGCTTTTCTTCATATTAAAGACAATGACATTATGCTTCAAATCGGAGCAAATAACGGGGAGGATTTGAGTATTAAAATCGGAGATTCGTCGAGTAATGCACTTGGAATTTCGGAGTTAAACGTAATGACGAGAGAAACGGCTTCAAGGGCAATAACAATGATCGATAACGCCCTCGATAAAGTTTTATCGGAACGTGCAAAAATCGGAGCTTATGAAAATTTACTCGAACACAGAATGGAAATTTTAGCCTCATCTGAAATCAATTTAACGGATTCAGAAAGCAGAATCAGAGACGCTGATATGGCAAAAACGATGATGAATTTTGTGAAATTACAAATTTTGAATCAATCAGGAACTTCGATGCTTGCTCAATCTAACCAACTTCCAAATTCTGTTTTGAAATTAATGCAGTAAAAAATAAAAATTAAAATTTGACAATAAAAAAAAGGGGTGTATAATTCTCTCTTGTCGTTGCGAGATAGAGCGACGATGAAACAAAAAAGTTATTTGACAAGTGAATACAGCGTATAAAATTGAGCGAAGTACTAAAAAGTCAGGAAATTGATTATCAAAATTTTTAACTGAGAGTTTGATCCTGGCTCAGGATAAACG
>JAFSKE010000005.1 GCA_017449135.1 Synergistaceae bacterium | reverse complement strand
GCAGCGATAAATATTCGGGAAGAAGGGAAACGTACCGTAGGTTATACGGGAAGTAACGCCTGTGGAGAGAATGTAAGACACGATAATTCATCAAGAATTGTTGCGCAGTTCTCGTTGAAGCAGGAAGCTCCCGCTTCTTAAGCGGGAGTATTTCACTGATACTAAAAAATATTTAATAATGCAATAAAATAATGTATAATAAATAATAATAAAAAATTTTGTAAAGGAAAATTGAAATGGAAAACAGGAAGCAAATCTTTAGGCAGAAAAATTTAGCTCAAATGTCTTCACCTGAAGAACTTAACGACATCTTAAAAGTTGTAAATCCTTCAGGCTGGGTAATCCTTTTATCAGTTTTTTTAATTTTAACAGGCTTGTTTGTATGGTGTCTTGTAGGAAATGTTGAAAAAAAAATTAATTCAAGCGTCGAAGTCTCAAACGGAATAGCTCATTTTGTCATTAAAGATACTGCCATAAAAAGCGGAATGAAGGTAATTATAGGCGATACAGAATCTCTAATCCGTGATGTCGGACAAAATAAAAACGGTTATTATATCGGAGCTGCAGATGTTCCTGAAATGACAGACGGAATTTATAAAGCAAAAATAACAATCGAAAAAATAAATCCTGTTAAACTTTTATTTAATTAAATCATGAAAAAAATATCTAAAACCCCTATGATAATGCAGCTTGAAGCGGTTGAATGCGGTGCAGCCTGTCTGACTATGATAGCGGCATATTATGGAAAATGGATTCCCCTTGAAAAAGTGAGAAAAGACTGCGGAGTTTCGAGGGACGGTATGAAAGCCTCAAATATTATTAAAGTTGCCATTAATTACGGTTTTGAGGCAAAAGGATTTCGTTATGACAATCCCGAAATATTGAAAAATAACTGTGAATATCCATGTATAATACACTGGAATTTTAATCATTTTGTAGTCTTAAACGGTTTCACTAATAAATACGCCGTTATAAACGATCCTGCTGAAGGCGTTATAAAAGTTTCGCTTGAAGAGTTCGATAAATCTTTCACGGGAATATGTCTGACTTTTAAGCCCGGAAAAGATTTCAAACCCGAAGGAGCCCCCAAGAGTATTTTTTCATTCGTTAAAAAACGTCTCAAAGGTGCTTCGAGTGCTTTAATATTCACGGCTGCTGCGTCGATTATAATATCTCTGTTTAATGCGATAAATCCTATGATGTCAAAAATTTTCATCGATAGAATTTTATCTGACAGTAACGGAGAATGGCTGTATTCATTTTTAGCGATATTAGCGTGTTTGGGAGTTTTACAGCTCTCGGCAATCTTTGTTAATACTGTAACATCGCTGAAAATTAACGGAAAATTATCTGTGATTGGGAATGCTTCTTACATGTGGAAGATTTTAAGGCTTCCTATGGAATTTTTCAGCCAGCGCAGAGTCGGAGAAATTTATATGAGACAATCCGCAAATGCTTTAGTTGCCGAAACATTAATAAATACCTTAGCACCGTTATTGCTAAATATATTCATGATGATTTTTTATATTACAGTGATGTTTAAGTACAGCGTAATTCTTTCATCGATAGGAATTTTGTCGATAGCGTTAAATGCTTTGCTGTCATATATTATTTCACAAAAACGTGTTAATACAATTCGTGTTCAAATGAAAGATGCGGGGGAATTTTATTCGTCTACGATTTCGGGAATAAAAATGATTGAGACTATAAAAGCTAACGGGGCGGAGAACGGATTTTTTCAAAAATGGGCGGGCTATCAGGCTGCTGCAAACTCTTCAACGGAAAAACTTATAAAGATTATGGCAAATTTCGGGTGTTTACCTGAATTTATATTTTCATTAAATAATGTCTTGATTATTTCTATCGGAGTTTATTTAGCTATGAACGGGCGTTTTACGTTAGGAATGATTTTAACGTTTCAAGGACTTTTGACGGCGTTTATGCTGCCTGCAATAACGACTATAGAGGCAGGGCAGACGATTCAGGAAATGCGTACAAATATGGAACGTATCGAAGATGTTATGGAATATCCCGACGACGAAAACTGTAAAATCAAAGAGACTTCACAAGAACATGAAAACGAATACAAAAAATTATCGGGAAACGTAGAACTTAAAAATGTAACATTCGGATATTCAAGGCTTGAAGAACCTTTAATCCGTGATTTCTCTATGACTGTAGAACAGGGAAAGAGCGTTGCTTTGGTCGGAGCTACGGGCTGCGGAAAATCGACAATTTCAAAATTAATCAGCGGCCTTTATACTCAATGGGAAGGCGAAATACTTTTTGACGGGAAAAAAATTTCCGAGATCGATAGAAACGTTTTCACAGGTTCAGTTGCAGTTGTGGATCAGGATATTATACTTTTTGAGGATACAATAGCTGCAAATATAAAGATGTGGGATAACTCGATTGAAGATTTTGAGATGATTCTTGCGGCGAGAGATGCTCAGCTTCATTCTGACATTATGGAACGTGAGGGAGGATATTCCTGCAAACTTTCAGACGGTGGGCGTGATTTGTCAGGCGGTCAGCGTCAGAGGCTGGAAATAGCACGTGTTTTGGCTCAAGACCCCACGATTGTTACTCTTGATGAGGCTACAAGTGCGCTTGACTCAAAGACTGAATTTGAAGTTGTCAAGGCAATTAAAGACAGAGGAATCACAACAATAGTTATAGCTCACAGACTTTCTACGATAAGGGACTGCGACGAAATAATTGTCATTAACAAGGGTGTTATCGCAGAACGTGGAACGCATGACGAGCTTATGTCGAAGAACGGAATTTATAAAAGTCTTGTTACAAATGAGTAGGTGATATAAAAAATGGGTTGGTTTGATGAGCAGATAAGACAGAGAAAAAAATCAGATGACGAAATTTTCAGCGATTCATTTATTAAAATGGCATCGTCAGTGTTTGGAAAAAGAAATATATCTGAACTTCAGGACGAATTAATAATTACTAAGGAAGCTGTCGAAGAAATTTTGAGATTTTATCATTGTAACGTTCGTGAATTGCCTGATAACATTGAAAATCAAATTGAAAATCAAGATGATAAGTTAGAATATCTTTTGAGACCTTACGGAATTATGAAACGTGAAATTAAATTAAAAGATAATTGGTACAACGAAGCATTCGGGGCTATCTTGGCATTCAAAAAAGATAATGGAACTCCTATAGCTCTGTTGCCTTCGGGTTTATCGGGATATTCATACAAAGACGTTCAGAATAATAAAAAAATCAAAGTCAATAAATACAACGCAGATATTTTTCAAGATAATGCGATATGTTTTTATCGTCCTTTGCCATTGCGTAAAATCGGCTTCAAAGAATTTTTTGATTATATGAAAGACTGCATAGAAATACGAGATATTTTATTTATGATTCTTGCAACAGGTTTTTTAACGCTCTTGGGAATCTTATCGACACAATTAACAAGAACTATGACAGGATTTATTTTACAGAGCAAAAATCTGAATATGTTTTACGGGCTTTTGTTTTTTATGTTGTGTCTTACGGCTTCAAGAACGTTAATAGCTTCGGTCAGTATGCTTTTAGCAAGTAAAATATCACATAAAATTTCAATTCCTCTTGAGGCTGCTATTATGATGAGAATCTTATCGCTGCCTTCAAATTTTTTCATGAAATATAACGCCGGAGATCTCGCAAGACGTGCACAGATGACGGCTTCAATTTGTAATTTATTGTTGAGTGTCGGATTCTCTGTAGTTCTTGGCTCTTTGATGTCATTTTTATATTTAGGTCAGTTTTCTTTATTTGCAAAAGAGCTTGTTATGCCTGCATTAATAATTATAATTTCAATGATTTTAATAACGGCCGTAACAATCGTATTGCAAACCAGACTTTCAAAAAAGGTTATGGAACTTTCAGCCAAAGAATCAGGAATGAGCATCTCGTTAATATCAGGCATTCAAAAAATCCGGCTTGCAGGTGCGGAGAAAAGGGCTTTTGCGAAATGGGCAGATATTTTTTCAAAGCAGGTAAAATTAACATACAATCTTCCTATGTTTTTAACTCTTAACGGCGGTGCAGTGATTTCAAATTCGATAAACAATCGCAACAATAAAACATTTTTAACTACGGCAGTGCTTTTATTCGGAAATATTCTGCTTTATTATATCGCCGTAAAAAATGAAATAAAACCTAATTACTATTTCGCTTTTAATATAGGTTTCGGCCTCATTATGGGAAGTTTCAATTACTTGGTTTCCGTGTCCCTTCAAATTTCTCAAATTCCCCCGATGCTGTCAATGCTTGAACCGATTTTAACGACTGCACCGGAACTGTCAGAAGGTAAAAAAGTTTTGTCAAAGATTTCGGGCAAACTTGAACTTGATAATGTCTGTTTCCGTTACGGCGAAAATACTCCCGACATAATCAATAATTT
Source organism: Synergistaceae bacterium (assembly GCA_017449135.1). GTDB lineage: Bacteria > Synergistota > Synergistia > Synergistales > Aminobacteriaceae > JAFUXM01. Next base: position 4,707 of record JAFSKE010000005.1, on the reverse strand, counting down.
ATCGTTAAAAATTCTTCCGGGCGAATATGTTGCCATTGTCGGAAAAACTGGCTGTGGAAAATCCACGTTAATGCGTCTCCTGTTAGGATTTGAGAAACCTCAAAAAGGAGCAATTTATTATGACGGTGAAGACCTTAAGACAATCGAATTAAAATCACTTCGTCGAATGATCGGCGTAGTAACTCAAGACGGGGGACTCTTTCAGGGCGATATATATTCAAATATTGTAATTTCAAGTCCTCAGCTTACACTTAATGACGCATGGGAAGCCGCAGAACTCGCAGGAATTGCCGAAGATATCAGAGCAATGCCAATGGGAATGAACACTTTGATTTCTGAAGGAAGCGGAGGAATTTCGGGAGGGCAGAAACAAAGATTAATGATTGCCAGAGCCGTTGCACCGAAACCTAAAATTTTAATGTTCGATGAGGCTACAAGCGCACTTGACAATATAACTCAAAAAATCGTTTCTGAATCTCTTGACTCTTTGAAATGCACGAGAATTGTAATTGCTCACAGACTTTCAACAATTCGGAACTGCGACAGAATTTTGGTACTTGATAACGGAAAAATTGTTGAAGAAGGAAATTACGACGAATTAATCAGTAAGCACGGTGTATTTTCGTCATTAGTTGAACGTCAAAAAATTGAATGAAAAAATTTTGATTCTATTTTTTGAATCGTCTTTGTAAATTATTGCTGTAAGTGGAAAATTTGAGATTTTTTGTAGTGGCAAATGTAGTGGCAAAATATATTTTTTCCTTCGACATAAATTAAGAATTTGAACATAAAAATTATAGCACAAAATTTTAGCCCTCACGAATCATCGCAAGGGCATTTTTTTTATTACATTTTACGTTTCGCAATTATTAACGCAATTCCTAAACTTAACATGCCGGACAAAAATCCAACTTCACAGCCGCTGCCGGAGCTTCGAGTATTTTCGCTTGTCTGTTTTGTCTGTTCAGTTGAAGAATCCGAAGCCTTCGTTAAAGGTATTTCGGTCGTGTAGATTGATCCGTGAAAGTATTTGAGGTTGTCTTTTCACGTGTTGAGCCGTCATCATACAAGTATCTTGTTCTAAAAGTGTTGAGGCTGTTGTAGAGAACGTCAAATTCGGCAATCTGTTTGTCATACTTCATCTGCATTTTTTGATCGTGCCGCCAGATATGAAGATAAGATTTCCATTGACCGTAAGTTATAGTGTCTCGTGGAATAAGCACATTATAGTTATATTTAGCAGCCCAGCCTACACGAAGCATAACAAGTTCATATTTTCCATCTCCGTCAACGTCAGCTGCAACGGCTTTCAAATCTCCGACACCGTACATTACCTGTTTTCTGTCGACGTAAGAGTCTACACGGTCAAAACTGTATTTTACGGCTTGACCTTCTGTGAGTCTTTCATTTGCGTTGGCTGTGTTGTACTGATAAAGTTTAACATAAACTGACCCGAATGCGTTATTCAAATCTTTATCGGCAACTCCCGAAGGTAAATCCTCGTTATGGCCTTTGTAGATTACTGCGATTTCGTTTAATCCGTCTCCGTTGAAATCTGCAATGGCTATATCTCCGACAGGTTTACAGAACCATAAATCACGCCTTGTATTTTGGGAATATAATTCATGACTGTAAATTTCTTTTCCGTTTACCATAGTCGTAACTTCAATGGCAGTACCTTTCCAGTTCACCTGAAAGACAGAAAGATAATATCTCCAGCCGTTCCAAGCATTTGTTAAGACAGCAATTTCATTTGTGTAACCGTCATTGTTGAAATCTCCGACAGCGATTTTAGCAAGAGCAGTGTAACCTTCAGAAGCAATTAAATTACCGTTCCCGACATATTGATGTTTTTCGGATTTAATATCTCCTCCGCCCTATGCGACGCTGAAAAAATCAAGATATACCTGTCGCATAGCTACAGCTTCGAGCCATTGAACGGTAACAAAAATTTCACGATTGCTGCCGGGTGTAATCCGCTTAGCTTGTAATAAGCACCTAAATTCGCCGTGAAAAAAGTTTGATAGAAAATTTTATTTTAATACATAAATCACAAGTATCCGGAGTGGCACCGGAACCATTCCTTTTCGGACTGTTCTCCTTCTTAAACTATTCCTTGTTGATTTTTTTATTATACTATATTTTTCTAAATATGTTTATTTAATATGATTTTGCAAAAACAGTTATGCGTCCTTCCTTGCCCGTTATAATGCACTTCCCGTGATTATCTTTTTCAGATAAAGGCATACAACGAGGAGTCGCTCCTGTTTCTTCCTTAATTCGTTTTTCGTCTGCCGGAGTACCTCCAAAATAAGCCTCTACGAAACCTCCTTTTGATTCAAGAATCGATTTCAATTCTTCGTAGCTTCCCGCACGATGAGTATTTTCGATTCTGAAATTCTTAGCACGATTATAAAGATTATTTTGAATGTCATTCAAGAGTTCTTTAACTCTCGGACAAACTGAATCAAATTCGACATTTTCAGCCTTGCCTGTATCACGTCGGACACAACGCACAGTGCCTGATTTAATTTCCTTCTCGCCAAGTTCAATTCTCAAAGGAACGCCCTTTTGAATGTGTGTGAAAAATCTGTCGCCCGGTCTCATGTCAAAACGTGTATCAACATTAACATAAAATCCGCCTAATTCTTCGTTGAGTTTTGCGGCAAGTTCTTTAGCTTTCGGCAGCAAGACATCATCTGCGATAGTTTCGTTTTGTGAAATCGGCATAATAACGGCCTTTGTCGATGCTACTTTCGGAGGAAGTATAAGCCCGTCATCATCTGAATGAGTCATAATTATTGCACCGATTAAGCGTGTCGAAGTTCCCCAGCTTGTTGTCCAGCAGTATTCAACTCCGCCTTCTTTATTCTGGAATTGGATTTCAAATGCCTTAGCGAAATTCTGACCCAAGAAATGACTCGTGCCTGCCTGTAATGCCTTAGTATCGCTCATCATTGCTTCACATGTGTAAGTATTCAAAGCACCGGGGAATCTTTCGCCTTCAGTTTTTTCACCGCAGACAATCGGGAGTGCAAGATTATCTTCGATGACCTGTCGATAAACTTCAAGCATTTTCAAAGTTTCTTCCTTAGCTTCTTCGGCTGTAGCGTGTGCAGTGTGCCCTTCCTGCCATAAAAATTCCGATGTCCTTAAAAATAATCGGGGACGTTTTTCCCATCTCATGACGTTGCACCATTGATTTATTAAAATGGGAAGATCACGCCATGAATGAATCCATTTGCTGTACATGTGCCCGATAATTGTTTCAGATGTCGGACGAACTGCGTAAGGTTCTTCGAGTTCCTCACCGCCTGCGTGAGTCACCGTTGCAACTTCGGGAGCAAATCCTTCGACATGTTCAGCTTCTTTGTTAAAAAACGAATAGGGAATTAAAAGCGGAAAATAAGCGTTGACGTGTCCTGTCTTTTTATATGCTTCGTCCATGTAATGCTGAATCTGTTCCCAGATTGCGTAACCCGTAGGACGAATAACCATACAGCCCCTCACGGGAGCATAATCGGCCAGTTCAGCAGCCTTGATAACATCGAGATACCACTGAGAATAATTAACACTTCGAGGTGTAATATTGCGTGCCATTTTTATAAAAATCCTCCTTTAATATATATATTTATGGCAAAATAAAACTTTTAAGATTATATCATTAAAATAGCAAAAACAGTTATTTTTCAGTCATTTTTAATTTCATTTTTTTGTAAATTCCTAAGGCTTTGTTAATGTCGTCAGTGTTCAAAAGTGTATTGCGTTCATCGGGGGATAAATTTTCAAGTGCTTCCCTCATGCTTAAAGATTTTAATTCGGATTTCCCAGAAATATGCGGTGCTATATCATCGAAAATCTTTTCGGCCTCATCACAATTACCCTCTTTAAGATATTTTGAATCATATCCAGCACAGCCTCCCCCGCAGATCATTATTAACGGGCATGTATTACAGGGCTTTAATTTGTCGGCAGTTCTGTTATGCCATTGGGAAGCGTTCAAGTCATATAAAAACCTTTTTCCTTCTTCGTCAACAAAACCTATTGCAGACTCTTCTTTTGCTAACAAACTCCAGCATGGATATATTAAACCTTCAGCACCGATTACGTTCATATTGTTTTCGGCTCCGCAGTGTGTAGGATTTAAGACGGGAAGTTCATTCGCTTTAAGGAAGTCAGAAATTCTAAATGCAACAGTGCTATATGCTCCCTCTAATTTAATTATGTCTCTTAAACTCTTGCCCATATTTTTTAATTCTTCGGCAATCGCAACATCGCTGACAGGATTTTCTTCGTGTACTGACGTGAAATAATATGAAAAATGTTTGTATTTCAAAAAGCCTAATCGTTCAAATTCTTTCGGTAATTCTCTTACGGCATTAAAATTTGAGTGGCTAATGTTGATTCGCAAACCGATTTTTATACCTTTTTCAAGAGCTAAAGCAATGTTTTTTATAATTTTGTCGTAGCTTCCCGAACCGTCAGCAAAAAATCTCCGTCTGTCGTGCGTCTCACGCAAGCCGTCAACCGTAATTTGAAGCATCGAAAAATTAAATTCAAGGAATTTATCAAGTTCACAGCCGTTTGTAACAGCACCGACTTTAAGATTTAACTCTTCGGAACGCCTGAAAAATTCACGGATTAATTCTTTATTGCAAGCCAGCAAAGGTTCACCGCCGTATAAAGAAACATCTTGAATTATATATC
>JAFSKE010000063.1 GCA_017449135.1 Synergistaceae bacterium | reverse complement strand
TTCGGGAATTTCAAATGCTGCATCATGGGTTAATTTTCCCGAAAGCTGGGACATCGGCCAGGCCTTCGCAATTTCGATAACTTCAAATGCTGATTATTCAGAGCCTGTCGTAACATGGAAGGATCGCAGTATTTCGTTAAATGTCGAACAGGGAGGAGCAGGCAAAATTTCTTACGGGCTTTTAGGTTCTGACGTTAGGAACACTAAGCCGGGACTTTATGATATTTTATTTGAGTTTGTCCAGAACGGTAAAAAATACAAAGCTACCGGGAAAATTAAATTAAATGCCCGAAAATATCCTCAGGAACATTTACAGGTAAATTCAAAAATGGTAAATCCTCCGAAAAAGGAACTGCCGAGAATCCGTGAAGAGTCAAAATTAATCAGTTCAGCACTGCGTACAATGACGATACCAAGACGCTGGACAACTCCGCCACAACCGCCATTAACAAATATTACTTTAACGAGTCATTACGGATTTCAAAGAGTTTATAACGGAGTACCCAGAAGCGGACACAACGGAGCAGACATCAGAGCTGCTAACGGAACAAAAATTCGTGCACCATTCGCAGGAACTGTAATTTTAACGGGATTTCATTATTATGCCGGCGGAAGTGTTTACATTGATTCCGGAAACGGCGTAATAACTGCATTTTTTCATTTAAGTGAAATTAACGTTAAGAAGGGCGATAGAGTCGAAAAAGGTCAAGTTGTCGCAAAAAGCGGAAGCACAGGGAGAGTTACGGGGCCTCACCTTCATTACAGTTTAATTCTCGGCGGACAGTTTGTTGATCCTATCCCGTTATTGTCAACGAGCATAACTCAAATGTTGAAACTTGGAAAACAGTCAATGGTAAATAATTAATTTTCACGTTTGACAAATTTTGAATATGAGTGTATTTTATTGCGTGAAATTTTCAGCCGGAGTGGCGGAATGGTAGACGCAGTGGACTCAAAATCCACCGCAGGCGACTGTGTGGGAGTTCAAATCTCCCCTCCGGCACCATTTATATATAAATACAAAATCAGGAGAGAGAATTTTAATGCCGAACAAAAAATCCGCAGAGAAACGGGTACTTATAGCAGAACGTAACAGACTTTATAATAAAGTTTGGACATCAAAATGTAAAACGGCCGTGAAAAATGTTTTAGAAGCCGTTGCATCAGGAAATAAAGACGAAGCATTTACGAAATTTAATGCAGCTCAAAGTGTAATCGACAAAGCCGTAGTTAAAGGTGTAATGCACAAAAACACAGCTTCACGACGCAAAGAATTAATGTCAAGAAGACTTAAAGCACTGAGCGTATAAAAATCAAGCTCATCACGACTCACTTTAATACACGCAAGTAAAAAAATATCTCCGGGAATTTAATTAATTCTCGGAGACGTTTTTATTTTTCCCTTCCAAGTCTCCACTTTCTAAGGGGAGATGTCAACTTGTTGACAGAGGGGTTTTATATCAGGGTTAGAATTTCTTAATGTGTAAAAATTCGTCCCATGAATAATACGGTCTTGATAATGCAACTTTTTCCGGCACGTCAGGCTGTTTAGCAATTCCGCCGTAAGTCATGAACCAGAATACAACGTCAGTGCGGCCTGATGTCAGCGATGCTGCTCTTGCCCCTGCTTCAATATTAACAAGTTCGACATTAACTTTTAATCTTTTTGCGATCTCTGCGATTACAGCAGTGTTAAATCCTGCGGGCTTTCCGTCTGCTGCAATGTAATCAATCGGGGGAAGGTCTCCTGTTACTGCAACACGAATGGTTGTGTCGGAATCGTCAAATTTCTCGAAATTTACGGCTTCAGGTTCATGAATCCCAGCTTCGTCAATGTATTTTGCGATTAACGTCAACAAAGTTCCGTCTGCACCCATTTCCTTAAGTTCCTGATTGAATTTTTCCCTTAATCCTGTTTCGTCGTTTTCTCTGAATCCGAAAGAAATATATACCGGCTCAGAACGCATTATGCAGGTTACAGCGTATTTTCCCGTTGTGTGCATGATGTAATCGGCAACGTCTTCGGGCAATGAAATTTCGTTGACTTTTCCGCTTTCAAGTGCAAGCATCATTTCTGTGAGCGAGTTATAAAATACAAATACCGGCGTTTTAGTTGAACCTGTCGTGAAAATGCGATCTCCGCCATGCCAAAAATTTTCTGCAAAGGTCTGGAAAATCTTTTCGTCTGAATTAAGATGTGTCAGTGTTCCGACTTTGTGATTAGCTTCTTCGTACTCCAATGCGAAAGAAGTTCCGACAAAAAACGATAATAAAACGAAAACGCTAAATAATTTTTTCATGCAAAATTAGCTCCTGAAAAAATAAATAATAAAATTGTGTTAATTATAATCCATAATTTAAGCGACTGATTTATATTCTAAAACAAAAATCTTGCCTGCAATATTTCTGATACTGTCGATAATTTCGTCGATTCTTTCCATTACGTGAACCGAAAAAAATTCTTCTCCGCACTGACTGCATTTTTTGCACGGTACATTTTCAATGATGACGTAACATTCTTTTAACGATACAAAATAAGTCGTGATTGAATCTTTTACTTCGTCATTTTTACAAACTGTACATCTCATTTTTTAATATCCTTTCTTGTCTTAAAATCCGTCTGCCATTTTTCAGTCGAAGGAAAATATACGGTAATAATTCGTCCGCCGTTTCCCTCATCACTGACACAAATATGAACAGGTTTATCATCAATGTTTTTTCCGAGAATAAGACAGCTTGGAAAAGGAAAATCATCGGGATAATCTTCAATAATTTCTCCGTTCATTAAAGCTGTTTTTATATCTTTCATGACAATTCCACATTGTCTGCATCTTTCCGCTGCATGTTGTGTGATAAATAAATTACCGGAAGAATAATAATTCCTTAAAATTTCAATTTTTATGATTTTTTACATTCCTTTTAATTTATTATTAAGTATAGAGTATAATAACATTAAATCAAAAATTTTCATATTTTATAACAAAATGGAAGGTGTTTTTATTATGGGGGTACGTAAACCCGAAGACACAAGGAGTTTTGCATTATGTGCACACGGAGGAGCCGGAAAAACTTCACTTGCTGAGGCTATCCTCTTCAACAACGGAAATATAACCCGTATGGGCAATGTTCAAAATGGAAACACTGTCAGCGATTTCCAATCCGAAGAACAGAAACGCAATATTTCAATCAGCACTTCTTTAATCACTCTTGAACGAAAAGGAAAAACGTTTTATCTTCTCGACGCTCCCGGTTATGCAGATTTCACGGGCGAAATGAGTGCAGCAATCCGAGTCGCCGACACTGCCGTAATTCTTGTAAGTTCTGTCGGAGGAATCGAAGTTCAGACAAGCAAAGCATGGGAATATGCCGAACATCATAACGCACCCGTTGCATTTGTGATTTCAAAAATGGACAGGGAAAACGCAGATTTTGAAAAAGTCCTTGCCGACATAAAAACTCAATTCTCACAAAACGCTCTGCCTGTGTTTTTGCCAATCGGTTCTGCTGATAAATTTTCGGGAGTTATTGACGTTCTCAACAGTGATTCTCCCGAAGCTGCAAGTGCAAAAGAGGCTTTAATCGAGGCTGCTGTCGAAATGGACGACGAGTTAATGGAAAAATATCTTGAAGGTGAAACAATCGCTCAGGCCGACATTGAAAGAACTTTGAAAAAAGCTATTGCCTCGAAAAGAATTATGCCCGTGTTTGCACTTTCATCAACTGCGAATATCGGTGTAAAAGAATTTTCGGATTTCGTAGCTGATTATTTCCCGTCTCCGGTTGATATTGGAAAAATTGATGCTTTTGACGGCGATAAAAAAGTCGAAGTTGAACCCAAAGTCGATGCACCGTTTTCAGCTTTATGCTTTAAGGTTATGGCGGACGCATTTGTCGGCAAACTTTCATTCATCAGAGTATATTCGGGGACTCTTTCGTCAGAAGGCTCTAACATTTACAACGTCAACAGGGGCGAAGATGAGCGAATCAGTTCGTTCAAGTTAATGATGGGCAAAGACGGCAAAGATGTTAAAGAAGTCATTGCAGGGGATATTGTAGCAATTCCGAAATTACAAAGTGCAAAAGTCGGTGATACCCTCGCAACAAAGGGCGGATTTTCAGCTAAATTCCCTCCGATCGAATTTCCGAAACCCGTTTACAGTGTCGCAGTCATCGCTAAAACACGTGCGGACGAAGATAAACTCGGCAACGCAATTTCCAGAACCCTTGAGGAAGATTGCAGCCTGACATTCGAGAAAAACGCTGAAACAAGAGACAACGTTTTATCCGGAATGGGAGACATGCACATTGATATAGTTCTTGCAAAAATGAAAGAACGTTACGGCGTTGATCTCGACACAAAAACTCCGCAGGTTCCATATCGTGAGACAATCCGAAAAATGTCCGAAGCTCAAGGAAAACATAAAAAACAATCGGGCGGTCATGGACAATATGGCGATGTCTACATTCGTTACAGACCTCTTGAACGCGGGGCAGGCTTTGAATTTATTGACAGCGTTGTAGGCGGTGCAGTTCCGAGAAACTTTATTCCGGCAGTCGAAAAAGGTTTGCGTGAATACATGCTTGCAGGGCCTTTGGCGGGATTCCCGGTTGTTGATTTCAGTGCTGAATTATATTACGGTTCTTATCATGACGTTGACAGCTCCGAAATGTCATTCAAACTTGCTACACGTCTTTCATTCAAAAAGGGAATTATGGACGCTAACCCTGTTTTGCTTGAACCGGTAATGGACGTTGAAGTTACAGTTCCCGAAAGATTTATGGGCGACGTAATGGGAGATTTCAATTCCAGACGAGGCCGAATTATGGGAATGGAAGGACACGGAAAATTGCAGGTTGTCAAGGCTCAATGTCCTTTAGCGGAGATGTTCAGATATGCAATAATTTTACGTTCGATGACATCGGGCGAAGGTTCTTTCTCAATGGAATACTCACATTATGAGGAAGTTCCGGGCGACATCGCAAAGAAAGTTATTGCAGCTCACAAGAAAGAAGACGAAGACGAAGAATAGTTTGTTTTAACCTTTCCTCAAGCAATGTCATTAAGTTAAGAGAAACAAAAAGAGCCTCTGAAAATCTCAGAGGTTCTTTTATAATTATTTAAAAAATCCTGAGGTAAAAATGATACATAAAAATGAACTAAAAATAAAGATAAAAAATTGATATTGGAAATG
>JAFSKE010000062.1 GCA_017449135.1 Synergistaceae bacterium | reverse complement strand
ATTTTCGCAGTACGAAATATATTTTTGCATGTCATCATCATCGCCGTTTAACAAGTTCCAAGCATATAAACTTTCTTTCATGTCTGAATCTCCGGGATTTATTATTGCAGAGTCGAGTCCGTTCATGATTGAGGCGATTAACATTGTGCGATTAACAAGCGGTCTTCTTGGCAGTCCGAACGAAACATTGCTTAATCCTAACACCGTGCAGACTCCTAAATTTTCCTTAACGAGTTTAACGGCTTTAAGAGTTTCTTTAACTAAATTTTGTTGAGCTGATGCAGTTAAAGTTAAACAGTCAATTAAAATATTTCGTCTTGGGATTCCGATTTTTTCGGCTTCGGCGATAATTTTTTCGGCAATTTTTAATCTCTCTTCGGCAGTTTCGGGAATGCCTTTATCATCGAGAGTCAGACCTAAGACACAGGCACCGTATTTTTTAGCAATCGGCAAAATTTTTTCGAGGCTTGATTCTTTTCCGTTTACAGAATTTAATAATGGCTTACCGTTATAAATTCTTGCGGCGGCTTCAAGAGCTTCATAATTTGAGCTGTCAATCTGAATCGGCAAGTTAATAATTCCCTGAATTTCAGTTAATGCCTTTGTCAAAATTTCTACTTCGTCAATGTCGGGCAAACCTGCATTCAAATCTAAAATATCTGCGTCCTGATCCTGTTGTTTAATAGCTTCCTTCAACAGATAATCAATATTTTTTTCCCGTAAAGCCTTCTGCAATAATTTTTTCCCCGTAGGATTTAATCTCTCGCCGATGACGACAAATTTTTTTCCGAACGTTACAACTTTTGACGGTGAACAGACAACAGTTTTATCTTCGACATTACGCTTTATAACTTTGCTTGTGAAGTTTGAGACAGCATTTTTCATTTTTAAGATATGTTCAGGAGTTGTCCCGCAGCAGCCGCCTAAAATCGATACGCCCATTTTTGCAAATTCGACGGAAATTTTTGCAAATTCATCAGCAGTAACATCGTAATGAGTTTTTCCGTCAATCATGGCCGGCAAACCTGCATTCGGCTGAACCATAACTGGAATATGAGAGAGCGAGCAGATTTTTTCAACGAGAGGCAGCAACTGCGAAGGGCCCAACGAACAATTTACACCGAGAGCAGAAATTCCGAGTCCTTCGAGTGTTGCAGTCATGGCTTCAATCGAAGTTCCGAAAAAAGTACGTCCGTTAGCTTCAAAGCTCATTGTCGCAAAAATCGGCAAATCTGAATTTTCACGTGCTGCCAAGATAGCTGCTTTTAATTCGTAAAGGTCAGTGAAAGTTTCAAGTAAAATGACATCGCAGAAATTTTTTCCTGCATTAACCATTTCAGCGACACAATCATAAATTTCATTAAAAGAAGCATCGCCGCTGGGAGCCATTACACGCCCCGTAGCCCCAATATCGAGAGCAACATAAGAATTTGAGCCTGCAACTTCACGGGCAATTTTGACACCGGCATTAACGACATCATAAACAGAATAATTTGATTTTGATAATTTGAATTTGTTAGCACCGAAAGTATTTGCGGTTATGAAATCTGCACCGGAATTTTTGTATTCAGTGTGAATAGATTTAATTAAATCGGGATTAGTTAAATTTAATGTTTCGGGAATTTCACGAAGTTTTAAGCCTCGCGACTGCAACATGCTCCCCATAGCACCGTCAAAGAAATAAATTTTGTAAGGATTAAACAATTTTTCTGCACCTCCAGAAATTTTTTTGAGGGAATTATATTATATTTGAAAGTAAAAAATAAAATCGGCATGTTACTAAAAAAAATTTTTTTGTGAAAGATTGTGAATGCAGGAAAAAATTAATATTTTTGTAGTGGCAAATGTAGTGGCAAAAATGCTATCTCTTACGCTTTGATATAATAATTTTCACGAGGGGCCCGAAGTGAGAACAGAGATCACTTAATGCGGGAGTCTGCTCTGTAGGATTGAGGTGAGTGCATTTGCGCAAGAACAAACGCAAAAACCTAAAGAGGACAGTAAGAAGACTCATTCGCAAATTTGTGCTCTTCTTGACTATCCTTAGTTGGCTAATGAGTTTTATCCTTACAGCTATTCAGCTTTGGGATAGATTCTTTGGCTAAAAATCGGGAGTAATACCTTTATTCCCAAATAGGAACAACTCCCCTCAACGTTGTCCCTATTTTATCACACACTTTGATATAATAATTTTCACGAGGGGCTCGTAATGGGAACACGGCTCATGATGACGAGAAAGTCCTCCGTGTAGAAATCTGGTGATTGTTTTGTCGCATAAAAGCAAAAAACAGCACTCCAGACAAAAACGACGGCAAGACTTTTTCCGACTGATTAAGATACTTGCCGCCGTTCTGCATTGGTTTGTTAGCTTCGTTCTCTTAGCTATTGAGCTTTGGGAGAAGTTAGCGAATTAATATCGAGTGTTTTATTTTCTAATTTATCAGGGAACAACTCCCCTCAACGTTGTCCCTATTCTATCACAAATTAAAATATAAAAATTAAAATTTGACTTTTTCGGTTTTGCTGATAAAATTTCTTTTCGTTTTGAGAATTAAATAACTGATTAAAGATTTTGGGGAATGGTGCAACGGCAGCACGCGTGACTCTGGATCATGTAATCGGGGTTCGAATCCCTGTTCCCCAGCCAATAAATTTTAAGACTACGGACGATGTTAATCCCATTCCAAATATTTTCCCGTTTTTAATTTTATATTTAGAAAGGAACATGTTTATTCAATGCTCTTGGTAATATTTTTGTATGCCCTGATTTTAATTGCTCTCGGTGTCTTTATCGGTCGTAAGGCAAAATCTGCATCTGACTTTTTCGTAGCTGGCAGAAATTTTAATTCAGGTCTCTTATTCACAACTTTAATTGCTGCGAATCTCGGTGCAGGCTCAACTGTCGGGGTAACGGCTTTGGCTTATCAATACGGATTATCGGCTTGGTGGTGGATTGGAAGTGCCGGGATCGGTTCAATGATTTTAGCTTTCATAGTCGGCCCTAAAATTTGGAAAATCTCAAGAGAATATAATTTTTACACTTTAAGCGATTATCTCGATAAACGTTACAGCAAATTTTTTTCCGGTTTTATCTCTATCATGATGTCAATCGGAACTCTTGCATTATTTTCGGGTCAGTTGCTCGGAATTGCTTGGATTCTTGAAGTCGTCGCTGAAATTCCTAAAATCTACGGCGTTATTATCGGTGCTGTAGTTACAACTTTATATTTTGCTGCGGGAGGTTTATTGTCAAGTGCATTCGTGAATATTTTAGAGGTCGCAGTAATTTTAATCGGGTTTGTAATCGCTCTTCCGTTTGTATGGAATTTTTCGGGAGGTCTTGAAAATATAAAAGCAAATATTCCCGACACAAAATATTTTGACTTTTTTGGAATGGGAAGTACTGCAATAATAGGTTATATCGTAATGTTAGTGCCGTCATTTTTCATTTCGCCGGGCTTAATCGGAAAAGTTTTCGCTGCTAAAGATGAACGCTCTATAAAAATCGGTACTTCGTTAAATGGACTCGTTCAATTAATTTTCGCAATCATTCCGGTTATTATAGGTGTTGCGACGTTCTCAAAATTTCCTGATTTAGCACGTCCCGATTTAGCTTTGCCTACTGCAATGAAAAATATGATGCCTTTCTTTGCCGGGTCGATTGCATTAGCCGCAATTTTTGCCGCCGAAGTCAGTACTGCCGACACAGTTTTATACATGCTTGCAGGGTCTTTGACGAATGATATTTATAAACGTTTTTTCAATCCTGACATCTCCGACTCAAAATTATTAACACTTTCAAGAATTACAACTGTAATTTGCGGAATAATCGGCGTAATTTTAGCGTTGAAACTTGAAAGCATAATCTCGGCGTTGACGATTTTTTATTCGTTAATGAGCGTATCACTCTCAGCACCTTTGATTTTCGGTTTATTCACGAAAAGGGCTTCAAACTTCGGGGCTGTCTTGTCGGCTTTAATCGGAATCGGCGTAACTTTATTCGTGAATTTTAACGGAAATCTAAATTTATTCGGATTAGTTCTTAATTCCTCAACATGCGGGATAATTTCGTCATTTATTGTTATGATGCTGTCAATGGCTGTAGCACCTGACAACTAAATATGATATTATTCAATTTATGAATACACAATTAATCAGAGAATTTTTTTTGGAACCTGATAAATCAGGCATAAAGATTACGGCGTTTTGTTTTATCTTTTCGGGAATTGTCGGAATGATCGCCGGAGGGATATTGGGGATATTGAGACTTGCTGAAGGGAATTATTTTTCAGGAATTGCATATTTAATAATGTTTTTAACTTCGCAGATACTTGTTTTTTATTCGCTTAGTAAAATAAGTATCGGAAAGCCTGAAGAACTTTTATCGCTCTCATTTCCCGTCGTAATCGTAGGATTTATATTCGGCCTCACAGCATTATTTTTCATTGACGGAGGAATGAATGGAGGCGTACCTGTATTTTTTATTCTTGCGGTTACAATGACGCCGTGCCTGTTGAATGTAAAGGACGCTTTAATAATTTTATTCCTTGAAATTTCGGCTTACGTAACAAATATAATTTTTGAATTTTTTTATCCCGATTCAATTTTATTCCGTACTTCGCATGGCTTAGGCTTTATATTTTTGATTATGGCTGTGTCGGGGACGTTAGGAATTTTGTGTCTGTTCTACAATTACGTATTCAAAAATCAACAGCAGAAACTTGAAACGGCGGTAACAGAAGCAAATTCAGCGAAAGAAGCTAAGAGTGCATTCCTTAACAGTATGTCTCACGAAATCAGAACTCCAATGAACTCGATTTTGGGAATGAACGAAATGATTTTACGTGAAGAGGAACGACCCGAAATTAGAGAATATGCCTTAGTGATTCAAAGAAGCGGAAGGGCATTATTAGGAATTATTAACGATGTTCTGGACTTTTCAAAATTGCAGGATAATAAAATGGAAATTTCCCCTGTCCGTTATGATTTAAGCTCGTTAATTAATGACTTAGTTAGCATGGCAGCAGAGCAGGCAAAAAAGAAATCGTTAATTTTCACCGTCAACGTTGACAAAGAAATCCCAAGAATTTTAGACGGCGATGAATATCATCTCAGGCAAGTAATGATGAATATTCTCAACAACGCCATAAAATACACCGAACGAGGCGGAATCACCGTTACAATCGGCTTTGAAAAACTTGACAACTACAACATATTATTAAAATGTTCGGTCAGTGATACTGGAATCGGAATTAAACCTGAAGACATGGAATATATTTTCCTTCCGTTTGAACATGTCGAGGCTTCGAGAAAATTTAGTGCTGACGGTTCAGGCTTAGGGCTTTCGATAGTTCAAAAACTTTTGCACTTAATGGATTCTGAATTAAAAATTGAGAGCGAATTTAGAAAGGGATCAAAATTTTCGTTTGATGTTAAACAAACCGTAATTAAATGGGAACCGATCGGAGATTATGAACGTGCTTTCTCAATGGTAACAATGAGGCAGTCGGGAAAATTCACGCAGACATTCCAAGCTCCGAATGCAAATGTTTTAGTCGTAGATGATGCGGACGTCAATTTATTGGTTTTTGCTAATTTGTTGAAGAAAACGAAAATCAAAATCGATACTGCTTCAAGCGGTGTTGAAATGCTGCAAATGGTACGAATGAAACATTACGACATGATATTTTTAGATCACAGAATGCCCGGAATGGACGGTATCGAGGCTTTTCACAACATGAAAAAGGACGTTGAAGGATTAAATTACAACACTCCTGTAGTAGCTTTGACAGCGAATGCCGTTTTAGGAGCGAGACAATTATATATTGATGAAGGATTCAGCGATTACATTTCAAAACCTGTTGACACAGTCAGACTTGAGCAAATTTTGCTTGAATACCTGCCTAAAGATTTAATTATTAAAGGCGAGGAAATTCCCGTCGAAGAACCTAAAAATATTATTGAACAGGAAGAACTTTACGAAGAAGAGAGAGCAGTTTTAGATGACGACAAAGAAATTGAATCTTCACCGTACAAAAATATTCCCGGAATTGATTATGATGCAGCAGTTACGAATTGCGGAACAGAGGAAACATTTGTGCAGGCTCTCGAAATTTTTTATAATACTCTCGACAAAAAGGCTGACGAAATAGAAAATTATGAACGTGATAAAGATATTAAAAATTACACAGTAAAAGTTCATGCCTTAAAGAGTGCCGCAAGACTCGTGGGAGCTTTGGAACTTTCGTCAGATGCTAAATATCTTGAAGAATGCGGGGACAAAAACGACGTTTCCGAAATCGAAGCAAAAACTCCTGCATTATTAAAGAAATATCGTGATTATAAAGATGTCTTGGCAAAAGTTTTCGGCTCAAATGATGAAGAGGATATGTCATTGCCGGAAATTTCAAAGGCTGATTTGCAGGAATTATATTCGCTGATAAAAGGTTTTGCGGCGGATTTTGATCTTGATAATATTGACAGAATGATTGAAGAGACAAAGAATTTCAGGATTCCCGAATCTGAGCGTGAAAAATTTGAGAAAGTCAAAGAATGTGTTACTAACGCAGATTGGGGAAGTTTGGAAAGTCTATTATAATAGTGAGAATAAATTGAAAGAGGGAATTACAAAATAAAATGAGTAAAGTTTTATTTATAACTGAGAAAGTGAGCTTTATATCTGAAGGCATAATTAATCATTTGAAGGCTCAGGATTTTGAAGTTCTCACCGTCAAGCCCGACGTAACTGCAATTTCAACATTTTTGAAAGAAGATAACGGAAACGATGAGGACGCAATAGATCCCGAAGTTGCCGCACTTTTGACTCAGGAAAGCGAAGAAGGCAGTGAGCAGCAGCAGCCTTCAGAAGGCGAAAAGAAAGACATTCCGAGAATTTTTATTCTGTATCTTCAGGGCGAAGATAATTTGATGATTGATGTATTGGGTTATATTCGCGACTTAGTAGAAGACAGGGGAATAAGATTTTTTGTAATCGGAACTCAGGAGGAACTTGACACAGTTATCGGGAAAAAAGCAGATTATGTTGCTGAAAGATATACACGTCCCGTTGATCTTGCGGAATTAATTAAACGCCTCCAAAAAGAGGGAGAAGCTGTTGATAAGTTAAAAGAATTTAAGAGCATTTTAATCGTTGACGATGACGCAACAGCATTAAGATCAATGAAGAGTCTTTTATCGACAAAATATAAAATCCTCGTTGCAAATTCCGGAATGAACGCAATAACGATTCTTGCGAAAAATAAAGTCGATTTAATTTTGCTTGATTTTGAAATGCCAATCGTAAACGGCCCCAAAGTTCTTGAGATGATAAGGTCAGACCCTAACACGGCAAATATTCCGGTAATGTTCTTAACAGCAAAAGGCGATAAACGGAGCATTATGGAAGTTTTGAGATTCAAGCCCGAAAAATATTTGTTGAAAACAATGCTGCCGAAAGATATTCTTGACAGTATCGACGATTTTTTCAATGCCAGACGATAACATAAAAATTCAGCTTACAATCACATTTCAAACTCACTCCTTTCTAAAAAACAAAAATTCCTCTGTTATGTCAGGGGGATTTTTTGATT
>JAFSKE010000061.1 GCA_017449135.1 Synergistaceae bacterium | reverse complement strand
TCTGCAAAAGTCTCGTTGATGTCGTCATAGGTCATTCCGTAAACTCCTAAAATCTGACGTGCCGCAACTTCATAGCCTGACCCCACAGCACCGACACAAATATTTTTGCCTTTCATGTCGCTGACGGTCTTAATTCCTGAATCCTTGCGTACAACGATCTGCACCATTTCGGGATAACATGCTGTGATTGCCTGAATGTTGGTTATAGGGTCGCCGGCAAATAATTCTATCCCTGTTCTTGCGTAATTATAGACATCGGACTGAATCATCGCAAATTCATTTTCACGTTCGCCCAATAATCTCGCATTTTCAGTTGAACCGCCTGTCGCAGTTACGGTCAGATTTGCACCTGTAACTTTGTTGACGACTGCCGATAATGCACTTCCGAAATTGTAATAATTCCCCGTAGCACTCGCCGTTGCCATGAGATAAGAGCCCTTAAACTCTGCTTCTGCAAATGCCGTTCCCGTAAGAACCAAACATAACATTAAAACGATTAATAAACGTTTCATTAAAAAGCCTCCTTCAAAATTTTAATTAAATTATACTATATTCCAATCTGTTTTTATGATTTCGTCATAATGCGATAAAACTTCATTCCTCAATTTGTCAGCGTAAACTTTTCGTAATTCAGCCGGCATTAAAGGGTGTGCTAAAGCTACTGTCAGATACATCAATTTTGAAAACGGTTCTAACTTTGTCTCAAAAATTACAATTTTTTCCTTGTTGCCGTCATAATAAGCATCAATAAAAAATTTCCAGAACTCACGCATATCACCATAACTAATTCCGACAAAACCGATCTCATCATCGGGAATTTGTCTCACGCCACGTCCGACGATACATAACACAAAATAGCAGTGAATTAAATCTATTACGGGATTTCCCATTCCTGCGTCGCCAAGATCTATAATCATTAATTCACCGTTCGATTCCATTATGTTTTTAGGGTGATAATCGTTGTGAACGAAATGATTTTGTTCCGGAATTGTGTTGAAAAGGGCGTGCATTTTTTCGATTTCTGAAGGGGTAAAAACTTCCGTCAGTTTATCAATCGTTTGATGCAGCAATCGTGAGGCGGGGGGCATTTGTCCTTCGGGAACTTCGATTTTGTGAAGATGTTTTAACAATTTTGCTGCTGATTTCGCAAGTTCAGGAAGTCTGTCATGGTTTGAGTTTATACATTCCGATAAAGTTCGGGCGTTCAACATCTCGTAAACAGTTCCATATGAATCTCCGCATTTCACAGTGTCAAAAACTATTGCACAGGGAACACCTAACAAAAAGGCTTTACGGCTGGCTTCACGTTCGGCCTCTATAACATCAAGGGTTATTCCATGCTTGAAAACTTTTATGATTTCGTCTTCCGCAAGTCGGTAAACTTTTCCGTTTGCTCCTTCGCCTATAACTTCACAGCCGGATACGGAAATTTCACGCATTTTTTTACCCATTAAATTATGTCTCCTTTATTCAAGAAATTTTGATTTTAATTTTTCGATTTCGTTTTGAGTTATTCCAAGTTCTTTTATTATATATCCGACAGGAGAGCCGTAATCTTCTTTGAGCCATGATAATACATTTTTCATTGTTTTAGGATTTACTTCGTCAAAGACTATCATATATTTTTCCAGTTTTTCGCCTTCAATGCCCTGTGATAATAACTTTTTTCGCTGGGAAGCTATTATGTCGGCGTTATATTCATTTGTCAACATGTAATCCGACATTATAATATCTTCGCTGGCTCCGAGTGCTGAAAGTATTAACATTGCCGCACAACCGGTTCGGTCTTTGCCTTGAGTGCAGTGAAACAAAATCGATTTATTCGGGGGCAAATTCAAAAGTTCATGGAAAAATTCACGATATGCCTTTTTGCCATAATCTGAATTTAATAAATTTATGTAAAGATCATAGCCTACAAGTCCGCTCTCGACAGTCAATTTTAACCTTTCAAATGCGTTTCCCTCGAATTTTAATTTTTCCTCAAGTTCACGCTTGAATAAATCTTCGTCAATTACACGCAAATTTCGATATTTTACTCCGTCAATCACAGGGTCGGGCTTCGGGGCTGCTTCGATACTCATTCGTAAATCTGCTATTACCGAAAGATTATAAACTTCTTTCAGGCGGGCGATGTCTTCACTTGAAATTTTATTGAGTTCCGCCGTCCTTAACAAAATTCCATGCCTGACTTTTCGGCCGTCAACTGTTGAATATCCTCCAAGCTCGCGGGCATTGCCTACACTTTTAAGATTTATGCTTTGAGGATTTTTGTCATGGGCGTAACACGTTCTTGGCAAAAGCGCAAACAAAATAAACAAAATAAACAAAAATGTCATCTCTATTATGTTTAACTTCAAAACTTTTTCTCTCCTTTTATTTATTTTTATTAAGTATAACACGATTACGTAAACGTCGATTATTTTTCGTGAATGTAGATTTTTGTATCTTGGAATTTCATTTTTTCTTGTCATAATAAATATAAATTTTTTTAACGGAGGAATTTTATTAAGTGATTGTTTCAAAATTTGGAGGAAGTACTTTCGTTGACGTAAAAAAAGTTGTCGAAATCATAAAATCAAATCCCGAAAGACAGTACGTTATTGCCTCTGCTCCGGGCGAATCTTCCAGTGAAATGGGAATAACTGACATGCTTTTTATGTGTCATTCGAGTTTTTATCGACATGAAAATTATAATGAACTTTTAGACAAGATTAAAGCCGTTTATGAAAAAATAATTAATTCTCTCGGAATTTATTTTGACATTGACGCTGAAATTTTGGAGCTGAAAAAAAATTTGTTATCCGCCGGACAAAAGGCTGAACTTGATTTTATCGGCAGCAGGGGCGAATACATCACTGCAAAAATACTCGCAAAATCTTTGGGCTGGGACTTTGTTGACGCTTCAGAAATGATTTTTTTCAAGGCTGATGGAAATGTTGACGAGGAAAAAACTTTCAAAGCCGTAAACGAAAAACTAAAACAACACAAATACGCCGTAATTCCCGGATTTTACGGTTCGTTGCCAAATGGGAGCATTAAAACATTTTCGAGGGGAGACGGGGACTCTTCCGGTGCAATAGTTGCCTGTGCTGTTAATGCCGATTTTTTCGAGAAATGGAGCCAGACAGCAAAAGTTTTCAGTGCAAATCCTGCCGTAATTCCTGACGCTAAAATCATTAAAAACATAACCTTTATGGAAGCAGTCGAAATGAATTACACAGGAATTAAAATCATTAAGGACAGTGTTTTATTCATGTTGAAAAAGGCCGAAATACCATTAAAAATTTACAGCTTAAATGACTCTGAAAATGAAGGAATGCTGATAAGTTCTGACATAAAAAATTCCTCTCGAAATACCGCAGTTTGCATTTCAGGGCGTAAGGGTCTTGATATGATTCACATTGAAAAATATGGTCTTAACAAGATGTCAGGTTTCGGCGAAAAACTTTTCGGGCTTTTTTCTAAATATCGAATACCCTGCGAACATTGCCTCTCCGGGATTCACAAAATGTCTCTCGTTGTCAAATCTCCTATTTTTGACTTGAATAAATCCGAAATTTTCAACGAAATCAAAAAAGCTATTCAGCCTGATTCGATTCGACTTGAAAAAGGATTATCAATTATTGCCGTCATCGGTCAGAATATAGGCCCTAAACCAGGAACGTTCGCAAAAGTTTTTTCGGCTTTGGCTGCTTCAAAAATCGTCGTGAAAATGATTGATCAGGGTTCTGACGACTTAAATATAATAGTGGGAGTGTCGGATAATGATTATGAAAATGCTGTGCGGGCGTTGTATCAGGCTATGATTTAATCTGTCGTAAACATGGAACTTAACATCGCAATAGTTGACGACACATTATCGGACGTTTTAAGGCTGGAAAGTTTTGTCAAAAATTGGTTTTCAGATTTTTCACGGGAACATACTCTCTGTGGGATAACTTCTTATTCAAACGGTGAGGAAATCTTGAGAAATTTTCAGCCTAAAATGTTTCAGATTATTTTCATGGACATTATCATGAATAAAATTAACGGTGTTGAAACAGCTAAACAATTACGAAGTCAAGACACAGAGCTTTTAATCGTATTCACTACGACTTCACGGGAATATGCCATTGATGCTTTTCCCGTACACCCTTTTGATTATGTTTTGAAACCATACTGGCAAAAAGATGTTTCAAAAGTTCTTAATGAGGCGTTGAGAGTTTTGACGGCGAACGATCCTGTTATCACGATAAAAGCCTCTAATTCAGAATATAAAATCCCTATGCGTTTAATAATTTCGGCGGTCTCAAGAGATCATAAAGTCGAAATTAATTTAACGGACGGAAGATGTTTATATGCAAAAGCAACGTTTATGGAGATTGAAAAATTATTTGCCGGAGATTCACGTTTTTTGTTGTGTAATCGTGGAGTAATAGTTAATATGTCTCAAATTTCGGCACAAGAAAAAGGCGTGTTTATAATGAAGAACGGAACGCACTATCCAATTCGTGTAAACGGCCAAGCTAAAATCTTAGCAGAATTTTCTCAATATCTCATAATTAATATGAGGGCTGAATGTCTGAAAGAAGGATAAATTGATTTTACTATGGAAAATTTTTTAATGCTAAGGTATATTTTTGAATTTTTGATGATAATTCCCGCAGTTATTTTCGCTGTTCTGCCGGTTCTAAATGATTTGCGTTTTAAGTCATTAAAATTTCATGTAACGACAGGAATATTGCTGCTTTGTCTTGTAATTCTGGGAGCATATATCAGAGCAGAATTTAAGTTAAGCAGTGCATTTATTATGATTCCTTACTCGATACTTTTATTTATATTATATATTATATTAGTGAATTTAAGCACGGGAAGGAAATTATTTTGTTTCTTTAACTCCGTTATGCTGTGTACATTTTGCCCTCTTTATACTGTATTTATAATGGCACCGTTCGAGGCTGAAAATGAATTATGGAATATATCCGGACTTTTCACGCTAAAATCAAGCATAATTTACATAGCACTTGTGTTTATAATCGGAGCAATATTTTTTAGAACGTTATATATAAAACTTCCAATGCTAATGAAACAGGAATATATTGGGACAGTATGGGATTTTTTATTTCTCGTTCCTATGTTCATGACGTTTTTAATGTGGTGGTCAATCCCGATACACCCCGATTTTGCAATGGTAGGGCGACTGCGGCCGGCTGCACTGATATTTTTATGGCTTATATTAATGATGATTTTGCTTTTATATCATGTTTTCTGGTGGACAGCGTTAAAACTGACTGAAGGGGCAAAACTTCAACATGAAAATACAATGCTTCAAATGGAAAGTAAACGTTATGAGGAACTTCGGAAATATATGGACGAGACAAAAGCACTTCGGCATGATTTCCGACAGCATATTCTTGTAATAACTCAATTATCGGGGGCAGGGAAAATCTCAGAACTTCAAAATTATCTGCTTCAAATAAATTCCATGACAGAAAGCAATTACACAGGATTTTGCGATAATATAGCAGTTGATGCCGTAGCTTCATATTACACAGCATTTGCCGAAGAGCAGAACACAAAAATTGAATGGAGATTAAATCTGCCTCGCGACCTCCCGCTGAAGGAAGCGGAATACTGCGTGATTTTAGGCAATCTCTTGGAAAACGCATTGAGAGCCGTGAAAAACCTTTCAGAAGAACGCCGAATAATCACCGTGATTTCGTCATTACTTTCTGAAACAATAATCGGAATTTCAGTTGATAATCCCTTCAATGGAAAAATTAAATTTCGCAAAAACGGTCTCCCTCGTTCTGACAGTGAAGGACACGGAATAGGTTTAATATCAGTCTTAAACACTGTAAATCATTACGAGGGATCAATGAAGATTTCTACAAGAAAAGACGGAAAAAAAATATTTTCAGTCGATATAGTTTTACATTGCAACACGTGATTATTTTCGTTTTCTGCCTTTTTTGCCTGTGTCTTCATTGACAGTAAATAAATCTTTAATGGCCGAGTTAATTATGTTTTCAACAACTTTCATGACAGGGCCGCCCTGATATTCGCGATAAATTTCAAGTCTGGAAGCAGCCATATAATCGTCGTTTTTTGCAAAGACGTCGTTTATGAAAAATAATTTAGGTTCGCACACGGTATTCAAATATGTAACGTCATGTGCAGGTGTGATTTCGGTTTTCTCTTCGGGAATGCGTATAGTTTCGATAATTTTGCCGTTCCTGTCCCGTTTTTCAATATCCCTGTAGACAGTGTAAGTAGTGATTTTTTCGGGTACATGTTCAACGTTGAATTTCTGTTCGACATTGCAAGTAACAAAAGCATTGTAACCCATTTCCTTAGCACGTTGAAAAAAGTTTTTGTCATTGGCAGAATTTTTATCGCCATAAATAAAATTCATATCTTCGAGCAAGGCATCAAGTGATTTGACGGTTAATTTGATTTTATGTTTTTTGACAGCCTCATGAATAGCGTTTGAAGCCCATTGAGCAAAAGAGTTATTTAACTGTGATTTAGGCATTAACTGAGTTCCCGCCTCAAGTTTTGAGTTAAACGGCATAATGAAAACTTTGTTAAGTTCGGAAATATTGAGATTAGGATTTTGCCACAATTCAGCATGACAAGTTTTGCCCGACAAAGCAATGAATAACCCCAGCACAAATAATTTTTTAATATTTTTCATTTTGTCAACAAAACTCCTTTCAAAGCGTCAAAAAATTTATCGATTTCAAATTCTTGAGTAAAAAATCCCGGCGAAACTCTCAAAGCTCCGTCAGGAAACGTCCCCAGTGTTTTATGAGCTTGTGGCGAGCAATGCAGACCCGGCCTTGTCTCAAAACCAGCTCTGGAAAGCTCATCGGCTAAAATCCCGTTATCGAAATTTTTAATATTAAACGAAAACACCGAAACACGATTATTCATGTCATAATTTCCCGTCAAAATTAAATCGTCAATAGTTAATAATTTGTCGAGAAAATATTTGCCAATTTCGGCCTCACGTTTAGCGATGTTTTTAATTCCTGTCTGATTTAACCAGTCCAGAGCAGCATTAAGACCTGCAATACCGGGTAAATTGGGAGTTCCTGATTCAAATTTATCGGGCATTTCGTCAGGCTGAATTTCAAGGTGTGAAAAGCTCCCCGTTCCTCCGGTTATAATAGGTTTTACACGTGAAGCAAAATCAGGGTTCCAGATTATTCCGCCGGTACCTTGAGGAGCCATTAAGCCTTTATGACCGGTGAAGCATAACGCAGCAAGATTTAATTCAGTTACGTTAATATCAAGAATGCCTGCTGTCTGTGCAGAATCGACGACGAGGGGAATATTATTTTTTTTGCAGATTTCGGCGATTTCCTTCAATGGCTGGACAGTCCCGCTGACGTTGCTTGCATGAGACATAACCATTAAGTCATAATTTGCGATTAGGAGGGGCAGAGGGGAGGGGTTAATATCTATAACATCGACCTTCACACCCGTTTTCTCCAGGTCTCTCAAAGGTCTCATTACAGCGTTATGTTCCATTGAGGTTGTCAAAACTTTCATTCCAGGCTTCAAAAATCCCCGCAGGACAAAATTTAATGCCTCTGTAATATTTGACGTAAAAGTTACAAGCAAAGGATTATGATTATCATACCCTCCGAAGAGTTCAGCAAGTTTTATCCGGCAGTCAAGGATTAAATTCATTGCATTCATATCTCTTTCAGATGAAGTACCCCGTGATGAATTAGCCCCGCAGTTCAGCATGAAATCGGTCATTGCATCGATAACGGATTTCGGTTTCGGCCAAGTTGTAGCAGCGTTGTTTAGATAATACATGTGATTAATACCCCTCTCTGATTGCGTATCTTACAAGACTTGCGATAGTGTTACAGCCTGTTTTTTCCATGATGTGCCTACGGTGAACGTCAACGGTATTTTTGCTGATTGATAAGTCGTAGGCAATTTCTTTTGCATTTTTTCCGCCCGCCAGCAGCTTCAAAACTTCCCGTTCACGTTCGGATAATAATTTTGCAGAATTTCGTTCGTCAGCTTTTAACAGTCTCAAATAATCTTCGACCATGACGGCAAGTGAAGACCGGGCAATATAAAAATTTCCGCTCATGACAGATTTTATAGCTTCGTATAATTCGTCGGAAGTGCATTCCTTCAGAATATAGCCCTGCGCTCCTGCCCTCAGACTTTCGACGATTAATTCACGGCTGTTGTACATTGAAAGCATAATAAATTTCATGTCAGGGAATTTTGCAAGTATTCGTTTCAATGCCTTAATACCGTTTAATTCCGGCATAGCAATATCCATCAGGATAATATCCGGTTTAATCTTTTCAGCTTCTTCAATGGCCTGTAAACCGTTTTTCGCCTGCCCTGAAAGTTCAATGTCGGGACGTTTTTTAATCAGTTCAGCCAGTCCCTCGAGAAATAATTTGTGATCATCTGCCAGTAAAATTTTAATTGTTTTTGTCATGGCAAAAATTCCCCCTTCTTAATTTTTAACGGACATGTCATCACAGCCATTAACCCCTTTTTATATTCTGATATTATCTTAAATTTTCCGCCTAAAGCCAATAATCGTTCCCTTATACTGAAAAGCCCGAACCCTTTTTCGCAGTCTTCAGGAAGTCCGACGCCGTCATCTTCGACAGCAATCGTTATGATTTCAGGTTTTCGATTGATTATAATATTCACGTTCTTTGCCTTAGAATGTTTAACGACATTGATTAATAATTCCCTTGACATTCTGTATAAAATTATCGAAACTGAATCATCGGTTTGAAACTCATCATCACTGCCTTTAGAAATAATCTTGTAATTAATTTCATTAGGTTCAAGTATCTTTTTTGCAAGTTCTTCGAGTGCTGGATTTAGACCTGCTTCTTTAAGGACTGGCGGACTTAACTCAAAAATTAAACTTCGATTTTCAGCGATAATATTTTCTGTGTTGATAATTAATTTTTGAATTTTATTTTTAATTTCGTCATCAATAAGATTTTCGGCTTCGATTTCACGTAATATTTTAAGCTGTGAGATTAAATCATAACCGACTTTATCATGTAAATCAGAGGCGATGCTGCGTTTCAAATTTTCCTCGCTCAAAGTCAACTGTGCAGCTAAAGCCCTCAACTGTGATTGTTTTTTTCTGAATGCACTGTCGGATTTTTTTAATTTCGTTCTGTCAAGGAATATTACAGCGGCCATGTCGGGGGGAATTGGGAAAGCTACAGCCTCAAGATAACTGTTTACATCAATGCTTTCTCCGATGCAGTGCATTGTACGTTTTTGCTTCAGAGCCTGACAGATAACGTCCGACCATCGTTTTTCGGCATTAGGCCAAACGTCGAAAAAGTTTTCTCCGATTAAATCCTTTCTTGACATCTTCATAACCTTCTCATAAGCAGGGTTTACGTCAAGGAAGATAATTTTCCCGTCATCGACTTTATATAAAGCGATAGGGTCAAAAACACGTTCAAACAAGATTTTATAAAAAACATTCATTTTTAATTTTGTGTCCATTATAGATTTTTTTCCGCAAATAAATTATAATTCTACTGTCCATTAATTCGGAAGTGAGATTTGTCTGGTGATGGGCTCGGGCTTCAAACCCGATGGGAGGCGGTTTAAGCTGTCTCTGGTGGGTTCGATTCCCACACACTTCCGCCAAGTTAAATTTTTGTAAATGCTTTAATACAGACATTTGAATTTAATTTAATTCCGTCAGTCCAATTAACTCCGTCATTTGAAAAATAGCTCTCGTGTTCGTTGATAACGGCGTTTTCGGAGTAAGTTTTAATTTTCTTTTCGACGGCGAAAATATTATTGCTCAACTTTAACACGACCGAAAAATATTTATCACGATTTAATTTAATTTCGTCAGGAAGTTTTATCGTGTGATAGCCTGTGTATTTAATATTTCCTTTAGTTTTAGCGATTAATTTTCCTGAAGTCGGAGAAGTCGGAAAATCGAATCCCAAGTCATAAATATAAACTTCATAATTAACGTTATTATGTGTCGTGTAAAATCCTGTCTCAAAGAGTTTTTCACGTTTTCCCGAAATTCTGAATATATTAGCCCCCCATGAGTAATTCAAGTGTGAACACCACCCTAAATCATCGTAGCCGTAATGTTTTAATCGTGAGTTGTATTTTTCGACAATAAAGGCAGTTCCCCCGAAGGTATGTTGGTCATAAGACAGCCAGAAATACCCGTCATTTGAGCCTCTTGAAGTTCCCCAAGAATTTTTGACGAGCCAGGCACCGTTTTTTGAGGGTTTAGGAGAAAAGTTTTCGAGTGAAAAATCATCGTCCCAGCCTGCAATCGTAACGAGGTGATTAATATCCGTTCCGTGTCTGTTATTATAATAAGTGTAGAATTTGCCTTTAGTGTGATATTTGTGAATGTCGCTGTACATACTGACGACAATAGCTCCGTGATTGATGATTAAATTTTTTCGTTCAATGTCGTTTAATGCGCTTGTCCCCGATAAAAAATAAGCATCTCTTAATCTCATGGATCTTTTGAAGGATTCGGGGGATTTCTTGGCGAGATTTTTTTTCTCTGAATCCGTCAAAGTCGTTGAGTAAGGCAATAATCTTTCGTCAACAGGTGCAGCAAGTCTCGACATCAACGCAACAGGCATAAAAGCGTTCCCTTCAAGGCTTAGAGTACCTGAATGTTGAGATGAGAAATTGGCTTTTTTGTCAGGGTTTTTGTAGCAGTAAAAAGCAACGTGTAATTCTGATAAGTCAGGGATTTTCCCGTCAGAGTTTAATTTTTGTGTCAGGTAATTAGATTCGCAGGCCGACAACGCAGCAAAAGCCCAGCAAGGACCCGGAACGCCTTGATGTTTAACGCTTGAAATCCTGCCGTAATCCCTCAAATCATATTTTGAAGGGAGAGCAAAACATTCCCCCGCAAAAATTAAAATTATTAACAGACAGAGTCGCCCCTTTATAAGGGGAGATGTCAGCTTGCTGATAGAGGGGTTATTACTCATTTCTCCACAACCCACGCTTTGAATTTTTCGCTTCATCTTGGAATTTCTCGAACAGATCCTTATATTTTGTGTTAGGTTTAATCATCATGACTTTAGCGTAACCGTCAAGCAATAACTTAGCATTAAACATATTTTCCCGCATAGTGTTTTCGTTAATCTGATTGGGTTTTGAAGTCCAGATATAGGCTAAATGTCTGTTGTATCTGTCAGTGGGGTTTTTGTCATATTCGAGCCAAACTCTTTTTCCTGTTAATGAATTTTTCGTGAATTGACTTGCTTCTTTGCCGTAATATTGGACGGGTTTATTCGGGTGAACTGTCTCGGGGGTGTCAACGCCTAAAAATCTCACACGCCTTTCCTCGTTTCCAACGATAACGCTCATGGTGTCGCCGTCAACAACTCTTGAGACAGTAGCTTGAACGAAATCGTTGTTGAGATTATTTCCGTTATTTTCGCCATTGTCGAAGAACGAAAGATCTCCGCCTGTGAAATAAATTATTAATGCAGCAATGAAGATAACGATTAATTTTTTCGGACTAAGTTTAGCGATGTCCTCAGCAGTAATTTTTTGTTTTCTTGCCATAATAAAAATCAACTCCTTACAGAAATTTTAACGCTTCCAGCAAATATTTTACCCGATAAATCGCTCAAAGTTATGTATAAATCAGTGAAGCATGGAACGGCATTTTCAACCCATTTTCCGGTTTCAAAAACGAGTGTTAAGTAGTCATCATGAGGATTAATTTCGATACATTTTGACCATTTATTTTTGTCAGTGTAGGAAGTTCCGCATTTGCATTTAGAGATGTCGATTTCGTTGGAGTTAATGAATTTAGGTATTCTGACGCTGAAATTTTTTCCCGGAATAACTGAATTTTCAGCTTCACCGGTAAAGATGTTGAGGGATTTTTTCATTCTCAAAGTGAAATCTTTAACTTCATCGGCAAAACTTCTAACGATCCCGTCAATCATGGCGTGAGCAATATCCGGTTTATTTTTGAAGCGTAATTCAAGCTGTGAATCAAGTGTTTTTAATTCACGTTCAAATTTAGATTCAAGTTTTTTGATTTCGTCGTGAACTTTCTCATCGCCTAAGATGTCGCAGGCTGCCTGAAGTTCCATAGCTCTGAACCAAGCATTATTTTTGTAATTCATGTCATCGGGATTATTTCTGAAATGTTCGGATAATGCTTTTTCGCCGTTAATATCTTCGTAACCTTCGGGGATTGCGGTAATTCCAAAGTACCAAGGGATATAGACTGAATTGCATGGTCTTCCCAGTGCCCGCCTTAAGATAATTCTTTCAGGATTATAACGGATTTGAACGATATTGCTTTCGAGGGTGTCGCAGTTGCAGATTGAGATAGGTTTTTCAAAATGTGAATTATGGTGTTCTCGTAAAATCTTTTTTAAGGTATCAATATTGACCTTTTGAGCAGGTTTAATTGAGAAGGGTAGACTTTGCCATTCAGTTTTCAAAAGTCCCTCTAAGTCCATATTTAACAGGATTTCAAATGCTTTGACGTGTCGAAAAGTATTTTTTTCAAGCCCGAATGAATCATCAGCTTGATAAACTTTAGAAAAATCGAATATTTCGCCTTCTTTGTACCAGCCTCTTTTGACGGCATAATTAATTAATTCTTTGTAGCCGCGTGAATTTTTTTCGCTTTCTCTGATTGTGTAGTGATTGGGAATGACGGCGACCTCATCATCAGGAACTCTTGAGACTGCATAATGTTTCCCGTTTACGACTTGAAGGACAAAAATTTCGTCTTTGTCAGAGAACGCATAAGACCTGCCGCTTGATGAATAGCCGTATTTTTCGATTAAGTTGCAGGCGATGTCAACAGCTTCTTTAGCACAGTGTGATTTTTCAGCGATTAATCTTCTGAAGCCGTAACCGATTCCGCCGTTCAATAATTCGGGTGAATCTTCTTTTGAGTATTCGCAGTTATTTGAACAGATTACAACGCCGTAACCGTTTACGAAGAAATCACAGAATGCGGAGGCGGAAAAATCTTCGTTAAAAGTTTTAGCTTCAGACCAGAATAAATTATTTCTTGTGTTGAATAATTCGACTTCGGATAAGTCAGGCTCAAATTTTATTTTAGTGCCGGGTTTTCTGCGTTCTTTTTTTACTAAATGTGTCTGCATTACAAATCTTCCCGGAGCGTCTTCGTTGTGTCCTACGAGGATTTCGCCTGATTCAGATGCTTTTTTGCCGACTAAAATTGTCATACAAGCTAACGAAAAATCTGCTTTCATGAAAAATAAAAATACTGCTAAAAAAATTAAAAATGACATTAAAATTAAAATCTCCCTTATAATTAGTCTTTAATATTATAAAGGAGAGTGAAATTTATTGTCTCACGAAAAAGAACCCGGGGACATTTTGTTGCCTCAAAGACGCAGGAAAAGGCGTATTCCGAAGAAATCACATAGGAGAAGCGGTTTCGGGAAATTCATGGTATTTTTAGTATTAATTTTGATTGTAGCCGGCGTAGTTTTGTCATTTGCAGATATTGGCGGAGGGATAATTTTGAACATGGCCGAAAAATATTTGCGTGAAAACTATAATATTTTGCTAAAGGCAGAAAGTTTGACAGGAAACCCGATAAAAGGCTACACGTTAAACAATTTCAAAATATCGGACAAAAAGGAGAAAGAAATTTTATCGGCGGAATTTTTGTCAGGACGGTTAAATTTTTCAGCATTAATCAAGGGTAAGATAAAACTTGCAGAAATCTCAACAGGCGGAATAAAAGCAGAGATTGAAAGATTAATTGATTTTGCACAGAAATTTCAAATCCCGACAAAAACTTCAAGCATCAATTTTTCAATTTCCCCTGCATTTGCGGACGAAAAAAGCGACTTGCCGGAAATTCCTTTAGACGTCTTAAACGTTATTAACAGTCAGTTTTCGTCTAAATTCGGGAAAATCGATGTCAATAACGTTACAGCAGACTTGAATAATTTTGACATTGATGTTGACGCAAAATTTAACGATCTCCCGATTAAGGGTAAAATCGACATGGGAGAGACGTCAGGGCTCACGGCGATTAATAAATCGGAATTGAGTTTGGGCACCGGGAAAATTTTAGCTACAGGCGGACTAATCGATGAGAAATTAGATTTTCATGCTTCACTCGAAGATTTGAATTTGAAAGAAATCACGGCGTTATATCCTTCAATGTTGAAAGCTCAAGACTTTGACGGAAATTTGAATTTCAACGCTGACATTTCCGGAAAAATCGACAATCCTAAATTATCAGGAAATGTTGATTACAAAGGCTCTAAGATTTACGGATTTCCTGTTGAAAGGGTTAGCTCAAATTTCAATTATTCGGACTACAGAATTGGATTAAGCGACATTCAGGCAAATATCTTAAATGTTCCGATTCAAGGTGAAATTGCAGTTGCCAATCGCCCGAACGAGAAAACTTCAGTCATGATAAAACTTGACGGCAGCGAGGCAAATCTTGACGGTTTAGACAAAGTTTTGAACATTCCCGAATTAAAAGCATTATCGGGTAAAGTTTCGACATTCAATGCAAATATCACGGGACATGTTGATTCGTTAAACGGACTTGTAAATTTCACTGCTCCCAGAATTGCATATGACGGAAAGGCTTTAACGAACATCAGAACGCAATTAAAACTTTCAAAGAGTGATACGGCACATGTTGACGGGAAATTTAATTTTGAAGGTTCTAACGGGTATTTACAGGGAAGTATAGCGTCGATATTAATAAATCCGAAATTTAATCTTAATGCAAAAATCGTTGAACTTGACGTTAAGAGAATTTCAGACATGATTCCTGATGCTTCGGATTACAAACTTGCGGGGAAAATCACGGCTTCAGTCAGTGTCAAAGGAACGGCATCAAATCCTTCAATTTCGGGGTCATTGAACAGTCCTGAATTTTCGGGGTTTGGTCAGAAAATCACAAAGCCTGTAATTAATTTTGCCTTTGCAAATAAGACTTTGACTTTAAGCAAGACCGAAGGAACGTTTAACGGAATGCCCATAAATTTAAGCGGAACAGTATCGCCGCTGCCGTCAACAAATCCTAATTTGAACATCAACGCTACAATAGCGATGTCTCCGTCAGCATTAAAAAATTATGTTCCCGACATTGAGCAGTACTCATTAAAGGGAACTGTAAATGCAGGCATTAAAATTCAGGGTAATGTCGAAAAACCTTCGATTAATCTTCTTGCATCGTCAGGGAATTTAGAGGCTTTGAATATGATTTCCGCAAGGGATATTGAATTGACAACTGCATTGAACGGCGATTTAACGAAACTTGAAAAAATTAACGTCAAGGCTTCTGCAAAACGAATAACAGCGAGCGGGATTACGATTTCTGATTTAAGCACAAACATCAACAAAAACCTGGATAAAATAACATTATCGGATTTCACGGCAAAAAGCGGTTCAGGAAGTGTTACGGGGTCAGGGAATGCGTCAGTTTCGGGCAAGGAAAACCTGAATTTTAACTTTAACTTCAACAATCTTGAATTAGCTCCGTTAGCAGCTGCTTCGGGCGTGGATCTGAAGGGAGTTTTAACGGGCAGTCTCAAGATTTCCGGTGCAAACACAAACCCTGCAATTAATTTTAATGCAAAAGTACCGTCAATTAATGCTCAAGGATTTTTGTTGAGTAATTTAACGGCGGACGTGTCGGGAAACATGAATAGCATAAAGTTAAACAAAGTTCGTGCAGAGGTTGAAGGCGTTGAAGTTTTAGCATTGGGAGATGTTCAGATTTCACCGGCGTTAAAGTTAAATATCGCATTAAAGGGCAATAACATAAAACTGGAAAAATTATTAGCTGAATACCCGGCCATGAAAAACAGTTTATTTGGAGTTGCGAACGTGAATTTCAACATTACGGGGAACGACAAAAATATTTCGGGTAACGGTGCTTTGACATCATCAGCGATTAAGGCGTGGGGATTGAATTTAACAAACATCAATCTACCGTTATCGTATTTGGGAAACACATTTGCATCAAAGAATGGAACTGCGAATTTGTACGGAGGAACGGCGAAAAATACTTTCAACTTCGATATCAAAAACATGAAATTCTCCGACAATATCGAAGCGTCAGGCGTAAACGTAAACTCATTAATCCAAGATGTTTCGGGAGGACTTGAAGGTAAAATCACTGGAACAGGAAAATTAACAATGAAGATTACCGGAGCTGTGAAAGATAGTGCGACATATTCAGGTTCCGGAAATTTCTCGATGGGTTCGGGAGGCATTAGCGGCTTCAAATGGCTTGATTTACTCACGAAAATTCATAACACAAACGGAATTAATTATGTCAGTGTAAACGCTCCTTTGACGTTGCAGACAGGAAAATTAATTTTGAATGCCGGCTCAATCGTCAAAGCAAGAGACAAAGACCCGATTTACACCTATGCAAAACTTTCGCAGAACGGAATAATTGATTTCAGCGGAAAAGATGTAACATTAAACTTAATGACCGAGAGCAATATTAATTACCAGTTAATAAACGCTATTCAAGGCGGAAGTTCGGGAGGATTTTCGGCATTGTTCAAAGGCGGAGTTTCAAATTTCCAAGACGGTGTTAAAGCATTCTTGACTGGTGGATTGGAAAAGGCTAAACAGGTTGCTTCTACGGGAGATTTCAGGATTGTTACGTTAAAGATTTCAGGAAAAGCTGTATCTCCTTCATTCTCAAATTTGAAAATCGGAGCTTCAACGTTGAAAAACGATAATATTCAAAGTACTGAAGTCAATCAAAATCAGGAAAAATTCAAAGAAAAAGTTATCGACAGAGCAGTTGAAGTCATTGCACCGAAAAACGTAAAACAAGAGACTAAGGAGAAAATTAAACAGGAAATTAACAAAAATCTTCAGAACGTAACGCCTCAAAACATCAAGACAAAAACTGAACAGGTTAAACAGCAAGTTCAGCAACAGGTTCAGCAAAGACTAAAACAGGAGACTCAAAAAGTTATTAACAACAGTAGTCAAAATCAAAATAAAACACAGACTCAGACACAGCAAAATAACAATCAGACGAAACGACAGCAGATTGAAAATCAAGTCAAAGAGAGTGTCAGGAACGAAATTAAAAAGGGTTTGGGAGGATTATTCAGATGAGATTATTGAGGGATCCTGTTACATTGATATTGACATTGCCTGCGTTACTGTGGGCATTGTCATTTCATGAATTTTGTCATGGTTTTGCTGCAAAAATGGTGGGAGATCCTACGGCTGAACGTTACGGGAGATTGTCATTAAATCCGTTAGCACATTTTGACATAGTCGGAACGATAATGCTTTTATTTGTCGGCTTCGGCTGGGCAAAACCTGTTCCGATTAATTCAAGATATTTCAAACACCCTCGAAGGGATTTAATAATAGTTTCATTGGCAGGTGTTGCAGGAAATATTTTAACGGCGGTAATTACGATTTTGTTTTTAAGATTTTTAGGAACATATTGGTATCAGTTTACGGGCAAAGCTGGCTTAACGTTCATAATTCAAATGGTGAATATTAACATGGGATTGGCGGCATTTAATTTAATTCCGATTCCCCCATTGGACGGCTCAAGAGTTTTGGAAGCGTTTTTGCCGTATAAATACATGCAATATTATTACTGGCTTGAACGTTACGGAATAATAATTTTGCTTGTGTTGGTGAGTACGGGAATTATTAATGTGATTTTCGATCCGATTATAAATCTTCTTTGGCTGTTGCTGCCGTATTAAACCTCTCTGTCGCCCCTCCGTCCGATAAGTCGGACACCTCCCCGCAAGCGGAGAGGCTGTGTGCGAGGAATAACAAGTCTCCCCTTGCTAAGGGGAGATGGTAGGTTATCATATCAAGTGCAACAGGGAGGTGCTAAACAACAAAAAATGACATAAATCTCCTCTGATAAAATGTTAAAAACTAAAATTTATTTGTAAGAAAGAGATATTATGTCAAATTATAAACATTTTACTCTTGAG
>JAFSKE010000060.1 GCA_017449135.1 Synergistaceae bacterium | reverse complement strand
GATGTTAATGTTGGAATTTTAGCACGAAGAACTCCGGGACTTGTCGGAGCAGATTTAGCGAATTTAATCAACGAAGCTGCTTTACTCGCTGCACGACATGACAAAGAAAAAATTGATATGTCGGACTTAGAAGAAGGAATTGAAAGGGTTATGGCAGGTCCCGAACGTAAAAGCAGATTAATTAACGATCATGAGAAAAAAATTATTGCTTATCACGAAACAGGTCATGCAATAGTCGCTAAAATTCTGCCGGGCTCTGATCCTGTTCATAAAATTTCAATCATTCCCAGAGGCCATGCAGCACTCGGATATACTTTGCAATTACCCGAAGAAGATAGATTTTTGATGTCGAAGTCGGAATTAATGAATCGAATTTCGGTTTTGTTAAGCGGACGTGTAAGCGAGGAAATTGTTTTCGGCGATATTACCAGCGGTGCGGCTAACGATTTAGAACGGGCAACACAGACAGCCAGACAAATGGTTACACAGCTTGGAATGAGTGAGACAATCGGACTTGTTAAACTCGGAAATAAACGTGAAGAAATATTTTTAGGCCGAGACATTTCAGAGGACAGGAATTACAGCGAAGAAATTGCATATGTAATCGACAAGGAAGTTAAAGCGATTATTGATTCGTGTTACGAAAGAGCAAAGGAAATTTTAACCGAACACAGAGATTTAATGGACAAAATTGCTAATGCTTTATTGGAACATGAAATTATCGATGCTGAAGAGTTCGAGAGACTCATGAATGAAAACGAAGAAAATAAAAATTCTGACGTTCCCGAACTTCCCGAAATCAGAGTTGATAATATTCCGAAAACAAATACGGAATTTCTTGCATGATATAATGCAACAAATTTTTCCCTGCCATGCAGGGGTGATCCTTTGGAACCCAGAATGTTTGTTCGGTTACAGCCATTTTCCCTGCCTATGCAGGGGATTTTTATTCTTGCGTTGTGTGATATAATACGGTCGTTTTGTTGGGGAGTAGTGCAGCGGCAGCACTCGGGAATTTGGATCCCGCAACACTGGTTCGAATCCAGTCTCCCCAGCCATTAAACTTTTAGGAGTGATTAACGAATGAAAGATCTTTGCGTTCTCATCATGGCAGCCGGAAAAGGTACTCGCATGAAGAGCGCAGTTCCGAAAGTTTTACAACCGATTTTAGACAGACCGATTATTGATTATGTTATCAACAATTCGCTTTCTGCAGGAGTTTCCCGCGAAGATATATGTGTTCTTGTAGGTTCGGGGGGTGAACTTGTTGAAAGTCATTTACGAAACACTTTCCCTGATATTAAAATTTTATGGCAGCATGAACAGTTAGGTACAGGCCACGCAGTTAAAACGGCTTTGGAATTTTGGCAGAATTACGAGAGTTTAATTGTACTTAATGGCGATGTCCCTTTAATGAAACCTGACAGCCTCAAAAATTTAATCTCAGCTTCAAAACAAAATGACTGTACCGTTATAACTTTCATGGCCGAAAATCCCGGTTCTTATGGAAGGATTTTACACGACAGACACAAAATCAGCATTATAGAATTTAAGGACGCAAACGAAGAACAGCGAAAAATTCACGAAGTCAATGCAGGGTGTTACGCTTTCAAAGTCGAAAGTCTCAAAAAAATTATAAATCTCATAAAAAACGATAACGCCCAGAAAGAATATTATTTAACCGACGCACTCGGCTTAATGAATGAAAATAATTTAAGTACGGGTGCATTTATTTTGCCTGAAGAGGAAACGCAGGGGATTAACACTCAATCCGAATTAGCAAAAGCCTCAAAGGTAATGCGTGAAAGAATTTTAACCCGCTGGCTCAATGAAGGTGTCAGAATTTTAGATCCCGAAACCGTTTACATCAGTCCTGATTCTGAACTTTCAAGCGATGTCGTGATAATGCCTAATGTTCAGATTTGGGGAAAGTCGAAAATCTCGAAAGGCGTTTATATCGGCTCAGGCTCAATTTTGAAAAACGCAGTAATCCATGAAAACGTGAATATTATTGCTTATGCTTTCATTGAGAACAGCGAACTGAAAGAAAATTCAAAAGCTGGACCATTCTGTTATATTCGTGATAATTCATGTCTCGAAAAAAATTCTTTTGCCGGAAAATTCGTTGAGTTGAAAAATTCAAGAATCGGCGAAAATTCAAAAGTCCCTCATCTTTCATATTTCGGAGACGCTACACTCGGCCATGACGTTAATATCGGTGCAGGCAGCATAACCTGTAACTATGACGGAGTACACAAAAATAAAACTTTTATCGGCGATAACTGTTTTATAGGCTCTGACACAATGTTTGTTGCTCCTGTTGAAGTCGAAAATAACGCAGCTACGGCAGCAGGAAGCGTCATAACTCAGAAAATCCCCGAAAATGCTTTGGGAGTCGGACGTGCGAGACAGACGAATATAAAAGACTGGTCATTGAATTACAAAAATTTTCACGTAAACAAAACATCAAAACCGGAAGGAGAAAAATAATCTTGTCCAGAGGAAACGGCCTTAAAATATTTTCGGGTACGGCTCACCCGGAATTTTCAAAACGTATCAGCGAAGAATTAGATATTCCGTTATCTGACATCAAACACTACAGATTTTCGGACGGCGAAATCGGAGTGTCATTAAATGAAAGTGTCAGAGGTTCGGACGTTTTTATAATTCAGTCAACTTGTTACCCGACAAATGAAAATATTATGCAGCTTTTGATTATGGCAGACGCAATGCGTAGGGCTTCAGCTCATTATGTTAATGCCGTTATCCCATACTTTGGTTATGCAAGGCAGGACAGAAAAGCAAAACCTCGTGAACCGATTACGGCGAAACTTGTTGCAAATCTCTTGACACACGGAGGAATTGACAGAGTTGTTACGGCAGATTTACACGCAGGGCAGATACAGGGATTTTTTGATATTCCGGTTGATCATTTAACGGGAATGAAATTGCTTGCTGCTTACTTCAAGGAATTTTTGCACGACGAATTAAAATCAGGAAATGTCGTAGTAGTTTCACCTGATGCTGGAGGAGTTGCGAGGGCGAGAAAATTTGCCGTAATGCTTGACACTGATATTGCAATAGTAGACAAAAGGCGTTCTTATGATGTTGCGAATAAATCCGAAGTTATGGACATCGTAGGAAATATTAAAGACCGTACGGCGATTTTAGTTGATGATTTAATCGACACAGCCGGAACTATTTGTCATGCTGCTAAAGGATTAAAGGAACGTGGAAGCGGAAAAATTTATGCCTGTGCTACCCATGCAGTACTTTCGGGAGTTGCAATGGAACGGATAAATAAATCTGAAATCGAGAAATTAATATTTTCCGACACCGTACCAATTCCAAGTGAAAAGAAATCGGACAAAATTTCAGTTTTAAGCATTGCCCCGTTATTCGCCGAGTCTATCAGAAGGATTCATAACGAAGAGTCAATCAGTAATATGTTTGAATAAAAAGCGACCCCTCCGGTACTGCAAGCGGAGAGGCAGAGTCTCCCCTTCACAAGGGGCAATGTCATTAAGTTAAGAGGTTTCAAAGATATTACTAATGAGAAAAAGAGCATATTTGAAGAAAGAGTGTGCTCTTTTTTCTAATAAACTTACAAAAAATAATTAGACACAATCTGAATAAAAATTTTTATTATAAATTTATTCCTGTTTTATTTCTATCTGTATGTAAAACCTGCCTTTCGTTTAAGTAAAAATTTACGCGGATTTTTACGTCCTTTACGAATCGGTAAAATAAATTTTTCTATGAGT
>JAFSKE010000059.1 GCA_017449135.1 Synergistaceae bacterium | reverse complement strand
TCCTGTACCGTTAAATTCACGCATTGAAGGCCGATATTGCTTTCTCTTAACATCTCCGTTAATTTTTCACGAACTGAAACCTGAATTTGATTTTTTCCAGTCGTTATAACTTCGTCAACTGGATAATCGGCAACAGTTCCTCGAATACACGAAAGCAGCATATTTCTTAAAATTAGCTCCGGAGATTCCGAATTATACAAATATGCAACGGGATCAGAGACTTTATATTCAAGATAAAAATCAATGTTCACGAAGTTAAAATCCGAAGTTATCATCACGCTCTCATCTTCTTTTGAAACGTTTCGGAATGATTTATCGGTTTCATATCCTATTCCTGTTCCGTGAGTCGTCATATCAACAATTTGAACTCTCTGTAAATAAGGAATTTTGAAATATAATCCTGCTGTGTCAGTTCTGACTATATTTCCGAACATTGTTATAACTGCCTGTTCCTGTTCCCCGACAGTGTAAAAACCGTCAAGGAAAGTTAAAACCGCAAAGGCAATCACAATTACAAACAAAATAAAAAATCTCTGCGACTTGTTATAAACAAAATCCATAAAAAATTTCCCTCCTGTTATAAAATTATTCATAAAATATTATAAGCGAGGTTGAAGAAACGTGAGCAAAATTTTTAACATTTACGGCACAGATTATCATTCGATGACGAAAAAATTACTCGATGAATCAAACGCAATTAAACTCGTCAACGGCTCTGTAGCATTAAAACCAAATCTTGTAGTCTCAGGAACTCCCGACAACGGAGCTACTACACATTCCGAGATTTTAAGTGGCTGTCTCGAATATTTTATTGATAACGGCGTAAAAGATTTAAGCGTCATTGAAGGCAGTTGGGTAGCTGCTGACACAATGAAAGCAATGAAACGGGCGGGATATGACAAAGTCTGCGAGAAATACAACGTCCCATTTTACGATTTGAAACGTGATAAAACGAGAAGTGTTGAAACTCCGATCGGGAAAATTGAAATTTGCTGCAAGGCTCTTGATGTCGGATTGCTTGTTAATCTGCCTGTCTTAAAAGGACATTGCCAAACTGTTATGACATGTGCATTAAAAAATTTGAAGGGCTGCTTACCTGACAGAGAGAAACGGAGATTTCATTCGCTCGGATTAACAAAACCGATAGCGGCATTAGGAGCGGCATTAAAAAATCAAAATCGGCTTATTATAGTAGATAATATTTGCGGAGATTTAGATTTTGAGGAAGGCGGAAACCCTGTTCAAACAGATCGAATATTTTTAGGAACAGATCCTGTAATGATTGATTCATACGGCTGCGGATTAATGGGACTTGAGATTGACGATGTGAAATACATAAAACTTGCGGAAAAATTCGGAGCAGGTGAGACAAAATTTTCGCCCGAAAACATTCTCTATCTCAACGAACCCGAAAACGCAAAAAAAATAACCCGGCCTTCGGGAACAGTTGCAGGATTGATAAAAAATGTTCATGAGGATTCGGCATGTTCAGCATGTTATGCAAGCCTTGTGAGAGCGTTATATTTGAATCCGGAATTGAAAAGTGAAAAAATTTATATTGGTCAGGGCTGGCGTAACAAAAAAATTCCCGATGACGGATTAGGAATAGGGAACTGCTGCAAGAATGCTTCAAGATTTATAAAGGGCTGTCCGCCAAGTGCAAAGGAGATTATAAATAAAAATGTCTGACAGAATTTTTGAGTTAATATTTTCGGCAGGAGTTTTGCAATATCTCGGAGTATTTCTATGGGGAATTGCGAGCGTAATTTTGAGTCCGTGCGGAATTTCGATGATTCCC
Source organism: Synergistaceae bacterium (assembly GCA_017449135.1). GTDB lineage: Bacteria > Synergistota > Synergistia > Synergistales > Aminobacteriaceae > JAFUXM01. The sequence goes on along the minus strand of JAFSKE010000059.1, from coordinate 1,036 downwards.
CTTGTAGTCGGTTACGTTTCAAATTCCGACACTCCGACAAAGTTAAAAGCGTTTCAAATTTCGTGTGCATTTTGTATCGGAATAATTTTTAATTTAACTCTTATAGCTTTTATAATGTCAGGAATAGGAATGTTATTTAACGGCCATGAAAACATTTTGACTTTAATTGTCGCCATAACATTTATATTAATGGGATTAAATTTAGTCGGAGTGTTAAACATAAAATTTTTAAGAATCAATTCACGCATTAAAGGCACAGAATCTCAAAATCTCAAGGGAGCAATAATTTTAGGGATTTTGTCAGGATTAGCAGTCGGCCCATGCAGCATAGCGTACGTCAGCCCTGTATTATCGCTTGCAATGTCGAAAGCCTCATTTGAGGGAATAATTTTGATTTTAATTTACGCATGGGGATATAGTTTTGTGTTAATTCTTGCGGGAACTTTCACACAGATTTTCACGGGGTATCTTCAAAGTGAAAAGGGCGATTTGATTTTGAAATTCGTGAATATAATTTGCGGATTGGGATTAATAGCTGGAGGGATTTATTTCATTTACGAGATGAGATATTTTATAATGTAAAAAATTTTTGAAGGAGGATTTTTATTTATGGCAACATCAAGCATATTTAAGACTTTTGTAATCAGCGGCGAAGAAGCAGTTTCAAATTTCATTGACCTTTTGTACTCTGAACCGATACCGCATACTCGGAGATCAAGAAGGGTGAGGGATCCTGAGGAAATCAAAGAATTTTTCGAGGGATTGGAAAAGAATCTTGCAAAAATGAAAGCAGAAGATGAGGCAAAAGCAAATGAAAAACATCAATAATTTTGACGCATGGAACGTTCGTGAACTGCTTGAAAAATTCGGAGAAAAGAGAGTACGGGATACAATAGAAAATTTCTCGTGCCCTCTCAATCCTGAAATCGAAAAATTTTTGAAGAAAAACGCAATCGATTTTACAAAAAAAAGTCAATCCGTAACTTATTTAGTTTCTCCGATTGATGAATTTATAATTATCGGTTATTTCTCAATC
>JAFSKE010000004.1 GCA_017449135.1 Synergistaceae bacterium | reverse complement strand
GGCTGGAGAACTAAACCGACTGAAAAGAAATTCATGCTGAAAATTCCCGAAAACGCTTCAGGAATCGCAGAGATCGTTGTGCGTGGGGGAATCTCTGAACCTTTACAGCAGATAGCTTTGAATGAAGGTTTGAAATCGATTGACAGTGTCGAAAGAATGCTTGCGGAATTTAAGGCTGCCGATGCAAATAACGAATTGATTTTAGAACTTGCAACGGATACTACGGCCGAAGATTTGAAAAACGCAATCGCACGCAAAAATTCAGGTTTCAATCCTACTTTAGACTTGTTACCCGAAGAAACGGAATTTTTGAGCGAGACTAAGACACGGCGAATCAAAGAAGGCACGCTAAAAATCTTCAGTTCTGAATATTTTATTGACGGAATGATGAAGAAAATTATTCATGTTGACAAGTAAAAAAAATGAAGGGAATATTTATAACTCTCGAAGGGATTGACGGTTCAGGAAAAACTACACAGGCCGAAAAAATTTCACAATGGCTCGAAAAACGAACGGGAAATAAAACCATTCACACAGCAGAGCCTTATATTTTGCGTGAATTTATATTGAGCAATAAAAATTTTTCTAAGATGTCGGACTTGTTATTATTTCTTGCTGACAGGGCAGAACATGTCGATAAAATTATTCTGCCTGAACTTAAACAAAATCATAATGTCATCTGCGAACGTTATAATGAGTCGACTCTTGCTTATCAAAATTTTGGCCATGAAATCATAAATGCCTGCAACTTTCCAGAACCTGACATTAAAATTTTTCTCGACATAAACCCCGAAACTGCTTTTTCAAGAGTCAGAGAGCGAAATAATTGTAATGACAAATTCGAGGCTGAAGGATTAAATTTAATGAAGCGTGTTGCTGAATCTTACAGAAAATTAAATTTGACCCGGATTTTATGTGATAACTTGAATGAAAATGATGTCTTTAACATGATAATCGCAAAAATTGAGGAAAAAATTTCATGAGCGGACTTCAAATTAAACGTAGAACAGGCGGAGAACCTTCGACACATTCACAGTCAAGAATCGAAAATCAGAGCAGCAGTACGGGACGGCACACTGAACCCGCAAGTGCTGTTGCTCCTTCGGCATTTTCATTTGAAGCTACAATGGAGGCTGCAGAACTTGAAGATTTGCTGGATCAGCTTTATGAATTGTCGGATAAATTATCAGTTTTTCCGGGCGGAAGATTAATCGAGGAATACAGATCCGTTTTGCATGAATTATTGAAACGTGCTGCTCAGGGTATGAGAATTAAGCGTGATATGAGATGGCGGAAAACCGACCGAAAAATGTACATCACAATCGAACGTGCCGAAAAAGCTATGGACGAACTTGAAGAGGCTTTTATTTATGAAGGCAATCGAACGAAAGCTCTGTCGATCCTGGAGGAAATTAAAGGGTGTCTGATCTCTCTGTTAATGTAGAATGGCAGGAAATTTTACGTGAAACCGAATCCGGCGATATTCCCCATTGCAGAGCCATTGCCTGTAAATCCGAATGGCACGGGGAAATTGTAGAATCACTTGCAAAATTAATTTTAACAAACTTCAGACCTTCACACCCTGATTTAATCGTTATTGGAAATGTTGAGAAAGCTCCCGACATCGAAACCTGTAGAAATTTAATTAACGACATCGCCTTAAAACCTCTCGAATCAAAATTCAAACTGGGCGTTATAATGTCTGCCGATAAATTGAATCTAAACGCCGCAAACAGTTTATTGAAACTTGCCGAAGAACCTCCAAACCACGCAAAATTATTATTTTTGATGACTGACGGAAGATTTTTCCTGCCGACTTTGAGAAGCCGATCAAGATTTAACGTTCTTGTGTCGGAAGAAATTTCAGAAGCCCGAAAAATTCCCGAAAGTGATTCAGATTGGGCACAATGGCTCGACAAAACAAGAAAATCAGAAATTGACGACATTATAAAAGATTTAGAGGCATGGCGAAATTTTGAGACTAACGGAAAAAATTTTATACTTGCATACAAAATCGAAAAATTAAGATTGATTTCAGGGAAAAAAAATTTATCGGTTTCAATGTTATGCGATATTATTATTATGATCTTAAAAGAAGGAAATTTGAATTTTGAATACATACTTGACGATTTTCGGTAAACCAAGATATTTGGGACTTTTACGAATTAAAAACAATAATTTTTCATTAGATAACTCAAAACTTCTTGTCCTAAAAACTTCAAGAGGAATTGAGATTGGACTTCCCGGCGGGAAAATTTCGGACGAGATGAATAAAAAACTTCATTCACATACTCCCCGTTTTGACGATTCAAACGAGCCTATGTTACAGCGTGTTGAAATCATAAGAACCGCAACCGATGAGGATTTAGAAAATTACTACACAACAAGAAACGAAGAGGAAAACGCTTTATTATTTGTCCGGGATACTTTGAATAATCACGGATTAAACATGAAAATTGTTGACGTGGAATTTACTTTAGACCGACGAAAATTTTATTGCTATTTTTACGCCGAACAGAGAATCGATTTCAGAATGTTTGTGAGGGACATTGCAAGAAATTTTCACACGAGAATCGAAATGCGGCAAATCGGACACAGAGATGAAGCAAGAATCGTGAGAGGGCTTGCAGGGTGCGGACGGCCATGCTGCTGCAGTTATTGGCTTCACGGTTTTATGCCTGTCAGCATCAAAATGGTAAAGGAGCAAAGATCTGCATTAAACCCGATTAAGATTTCAGGACTCTGCGGAAGATTAATGTGCTGTATGGCTTATGAGGAAAAATGTTATTCTGAATTATGGGAAAAATTGCCGTCTCCAGGATCAAGAATTAAAACTGAACAGGGATTTTATACGCTTGAAGGCATCGAACTTGGACGTGAAAGAATTAACATAAGATTTCCGAATGGCAGATTAGTTCCCGTGCCGATTTCTGATTTTGAGAATTTCAAAGAAACTGTTATGAAAGGCGATGAATGGGGCGAAGATAAGGAAATGCTTGAAAAGAAGAAAGCAGCAGCCGAAAGATTCGCACTCATCAAAGAAAGAGCAGAACAGAGAAGGTTAAAACGTTCTGCAGCAGCTCCAGCACATATTACAATGATTGCAAAACAAAGACTTGAGGAGATTCAAAAAGGCAAAATTAAACCCGCAGTTTCAAAACCTAAACAAGGCAATAAAAAACATTTCCGAAAAGCAAAAACGAAAAAGAATATAAATAATTAACCTCTCTGTCGATAAATCGACATCTCCCCTTAAAAAAGGGGAGACAGAAAATTCACGGCAAACACTGCCTCCCCTCATTGAGGGGAGGGGAACCGCTTGCGGTGGAGAGGTGTAAACTTTAGCCCATGGAATCCCATGTCTGAGCTTCTTCGAGTGTGTCTGCTCCTGTGAGATACAATTCTTTAGGCACTCCCATTACTACGAGTCCTGATTTAGGATCAACGTAGTAATTCTTTGCGTCCTGTTCGGGGTCTTCACCGATTACTGTTCCGTCGGGAATAATGTTGTGTCCGTCGATGATTGCACGTTTGATTCTGCAATTTCTTCCGATTACGACATCATGTCCGATTATACTTTCTTCAACAACGCTTCCGGCCTGTACAAGACAGTTTCTCGCCAAAACCGAATTTGAAACGCTTGCTCCGAAAATTCTGCTTCCCTCTGAGAGCATTACTCTGTTAATGTTGCAGGGGTGTCCGCTGTCAGGATAACAATATGAGGGCGGGTCTCCGAATGATACTGTACGAATCGGCCACATAGGATTGTAAAGCGTCATCTCGGATTCGTGTCCGATTAATTCCATGTGTGCCTGCCAGTATGCCTGCAAAGTTCCTACATCACGCCAATACGGTTTGTCAGTTCGCCACTGATGCACAAGTTCCGTTTCGGCTGACGGGTGAGGCAAAACGTTTGTCGAGAAATCATAAGCGCAAACTTTCATTCCGTGAGCTACGAGTTTGGGGATAATGTCTTTTCCGAAGTCATGACTTGATTCCTGCATTGCGTCATCATCAAGGGCATCTTCAAGAATCTTTCTTTCAAAAACGTAATTTCCCATTGATACATAACTGTAGCCGGGCTTGTCTGGAATTTCGGGAGGATTTTTAGGCTTTTCCATGAACTCTAAAATTCTTCCGCTTGCGTCAGTTTTGATACAGCCAAATTGATTCGCTTCTGCAACAGGAACGACGTTTGCCGCAATCGTAACATCTGCGTGCTGTGCCATGTGCCAGCTTATCATCTGGTCAACGTCCATTTTGTAAATGTGATCAGCTGCGAAAATACAAACTCTGTCAGCTCTGTATCTCGTGATCATGTGTTGAGCCTGATAAACTGCGTCGGCCGTCCCCTGAAACCAATGTTCACCGCTCCACATCTGGGCAGGAACCGTCGTAACAAAGAAATCTCTTCCCTTTAATGCTCCTCCGAACTGCCAGCCTCTTTCAATGTGTTCGTTAAGAGATTGGCTCTTAAACTGTGTCAGAACATAAACGGAGTAAATTCCGCTGTTAATCAGGTTTGAAAGTGCGAAGTCGATAATACGATATTTTGCGGCAAAGTAAACTGCAGGTTTTGCTCGGTAGCGTGTGAGAGGCATCAATCGTTCGCCTTTTCCGCCGGCTAAAACGACTCCCAACACTCTGCCGTGTTTGCCTGTATACATAAAATTTAACCTCCTCTATATTGAATTATGCCCCAAGAATTTTTATTTTTTAACTTCAATAAATTTTCAAGGGACATTTTTCTCGCTTATTCACTAATTACTGCATTAGATCTTCGTACATCTCTTTGTATAAACCGGCTGAACGATCCCACGTGAAATCTTCACGCATACCTTCAAGCATTATTTTCGTCCAGGCTTGTTTGTCTCTGTAACGCTCTATTGAACGTCTCAAAGCCCACATCATTCCGTCAACGTCGCATGTCAAGAACGTGAAACCGTTTCCGCCTTCGGGTCTGTCAACGTCAAACACAGTGTCCCTCAATCCTCCGACCTCACGAACTACCGGAACTGTTCCGTAACGCATCGAAATCATCTGTGAAAGTCCGCAGGGTTCAAACACTGAAGGCATAAGGAATATATCACCGCCGGCATAAAGAAGGTGCGATAACGGTTCGTCATATCCTTTGAATAATTTTACGTTATTCGGGTAATCATTTTGAGCCTGAATAATTCCGTTCTCGATCCAATCGTTTCCGCTTCCGAGAATTAATAATTTTGCTCCGGTTTCGGCAATTTGTCCGGCTGCGTTGAAAACCATGTCGAAGCCTTTTTGTTCAACAAGACGGCTGACACAGACAATTACGGGTGAATCGTCGGAATCGTCGAAGCCTGCACGTCTCAATAATTCCTTTTTACAGACTGATTTACCCTTGAGATCTTTTGTGCTGAAATTCGCAGGGATTGATTTATCGCCCGCAGGATCCCAGAATTTTACGTCGAGACCGTTAATGATTCCTCGTAATTTGCTTCTCTGCTGATACAAAATTCCTGATAATTCACGAGTCGATTCGTAAGTCTGAATTTCGTTTGCATAAGTCGGAGATACAGTGCTTACTGCTGTTGCCGAAACTATACCGCCCTTCAACAAATTAATCTGTCCGTAAAATTCCATTGTCGAAGAATTAAAACTCCACGGCTCAAGTCCCGAAGCGTCTAAAAACGGATAAGGTTCAAAAACTCCCTGATAAGCAACGTTGTGAAGCGTCATAATGCTTTTTTGTCCGGTCTGACGGTAGTACCTGTGCCACGCTAAAGCACAAGGCAAGAATGCACTCGTCCAATCATGACAATGATAAATATCAGGCTCCCAATCGATAGCATTTTTCAGTTCCAATGCCTGCATACAGAAAACTGCAAACGGTGAAGCTGTCCAGAAATTCAACTGTGAAGGATACATATCTCCTGCGTAGTCATCGGCTTTCAGAAAATATGTAGGAACTTTATCGACTTCGGTTTTGATTACGTTAGCCGAATGAATCCTCCAGTCGTAAGCAGCATAAACTTTTGATTTTGAAGTTGTCATTTTAAGTTTCGCCGCTTCAGCTCTCTCAATAACTCCCGGCCACGCAGGTGTAACAACTCGAACGTCAACGCCTGCCTGTCTCAATGCCTTTGGTAACGAACCTGCAACATCGCCAAGTCCCCCAACTTTTGAAAAGGGAGCAAGCTCTGTCGTAACAAATAAAACTTTCAATGTACTACTGTCATTTTTTACTGCCATTATAGATTAACTTACATTCCTTTCAATGCTGAAATTTCTTTCTACATACCCCTGAAGTCGATTGAATATGCTTTGTCGGCATACTCGCGAACAACACGATGTGTATTGAAGAAGCTTGCATCAAGGGCTATTGTGTGTCTCATCATGTCAACCCATTTATCATGATTATCGTAATATGTCGGAATGACTTTGTGTTCTAATTTGTCGTACAAATCATCAGCGTCAAGTCTTTCGTCATATTTTGCGTCAGCTTCAGATTCAGTTGGTTCAGGGCCAATCGACCAGCCTGTTACATCTTCGATCCAGCCTTCAATCCACCAGCCGTCAAGAACAGAGAAATTCATAATGCCGTTCATTGTGCATTTCATTCCTGAAGTTCCGCTTGCTTCTCTCGGTCTCATGGGAGTGTTGAGCCAAACGTCAACGCCTTGAGTTAAGAGCGATGCAATTTCCATGTTGTAATTGTCAACGAAAACTATCGGGACTTCATTTTCGAGTTCTTTGGAGGCCTTACGGATTTTCTGAAGCAATCTTTTTCCGCCGTCATCATGAGGGTGTGATTTTCCTGCAAACACAAATTGAACTTTCTTTCCGCCTGCGATTTTTCTGAATCTCTCAACGTCAGTCAAAAGTAAATCAGCTCGTTTATAAGTCGCAGCACGTCTCGCAAATCCTATTGTTAAAACATTAGGATCTAACTGAATACCGTTTGTTTCAAGAATACGGGCAAATAATCGTAATTTTGATGCCTGATGAGCTGCCCAAAGTTCTGATTTCGGAATCGTGAGAGCCTGTACAAGTCTGCCGGGATCCAATTCCCAGCCGGGAATATGCTTGTTGTAAAGTTTTCTCATTCCTGAACTTACCCATGTTGTCGGGTGTACTCCGTTAGTTACCCAGTCTACAGTCTCCATTTTGAACATTGCGTTGCTGACTTCGGCATGTTTTTTTGCGACTCCGTTGACATAACGGCTGTAACGCAAACCAAGTTCTGTCATTGAGACACCGGGCATGTTTGGCATCATTCTGTGAATAGTATTTTTTGCGTCATCAGGGAATACCTGATCGATCATTCCAAATTCAAAATAATCATGTCCCGCAGGAACCGGAGTGTGAGTTGTGAAAACAACCTGATCACGAATCTTGTCAGGATCATAATATCCCTGTTCACGCATTAACTCGAGCGTCAAAAATCCTGCATGGCCTTCGTTCAAATGGAAAGTATCAATATTCATGTAACCAAGATCACGGAGCATTCTCAAGCCGCCGACTCCCAAGATAAATTCCTGACATAATCTGTAACGGTTGTCGCCGCCGTAAAGATACCAGCATAATTTTCTATCATCTGGGTGATTGGGTTCAAAGTCAGTGTCAAGGAAATAAATCGGTAATGGATAACCCGTTGCCCCGATGCACTCATAGACCCAGACTCCGACTTGAATTTCACGTCCCTGAATAGTAATTGAAATTCTGTTTGGAAGCAGCGTTAATTCTTTTGAGGGATCCCAGACCACTGGTTTTTCCTGCTGCCAGTCATCATTATTAAACTCCTGAACGAAATAACCTTTACGATATAATAATGTAACTCCTGCCATTGGTACGCCAAGATCTGCGGCACTTTTAAGAATGTCGCCCGCCAGCACTCCAAGTCCCCCTGAGTATGTGGGGATCGACTCTTTGAGGCCAACTTCCATTGAGAAGTAAGCAACAGGTCGGAAAGCCGGATCATTCTCCATGAGGTTACGAAGAGAGTTTCCAAGATCGCTTCGATGCAGTCTTTGAATCATATAATTAACAAAGCTCCTTTCTGTTTTTGTAGCAGACGGGCGAAATTTTTTTATTTTGACCACCTGCAAGAATTATTAATAATTTTTTTATATTTATCATCTTCAACTCTGTGCATTATCTCACAAAACATAATTTTTTGCGATTTTTAATTATTGACCCAGTAAAATATTTGCGAGGTCGTCAATTTCATTATTATTATTTTTATTATTTTTTTTGCTTTTTTTAGTGTTGTCTTTATCAATTTTATTAACAAATTTTTCGATATTGTCAAGCCTCTCATCAGATGCAGGGTGTGAATTAAATCCGTTCCGTTCAGTTTCGTAACCGTTAATGTCGAATTTTTCCATTGCGTTATAAAGTCCCCAAATGTCATATCCGGCTTGCGACAAAATTTTAACTCCGTATTCGTCGGCTTCAGTTTCCTGTTCACGGCTGAATTTGCTTTCCCTTAATTCCAAGTCAATATTTCCGACAGCCTGTGCCAAGTCATCATTATGTTCAATATTTGTTGTCATGATAGTTCGGACAGTGTCATTTAATTCAAAACTGTTGTAATGATTTAATACTATGTGTCCTAATTCATGGCCTAAAATTCCTGCGATTTCGCTTTCAGTGTCAAGAATTTTCATTAAACCTGTTGTAACGTGCAGCGAATAATTTCCTTCATCGTCATAAGCTACCCATGCGTTAGGCTCTGAATCCGACTCGTAATTTACGGGAATGCTCTCAAAATCTGCGGCCTTTGAAACATTTTTCCAAGCTCGTGCGACAGTTTGTTTATTAATTTTTGCGTTTGATGTCCCTGACAGTAAAATTAAAAAAATGAAAATTAGTACACAAATTATATTTTTTAGTTTCATAAAAAATTCTCACCCTGAAAAAAATTTTTTCTCCGTAAAACATTATAATGACAAAATAAATTTAACGTTTTTGTAGTGGCAAATGTAGTGGCAAAAAAATAAACTTTCGGGAAACTTTATTAATTTGAAAAATGTTTTGTAAAATTATAGCATGAAAAAATTATATTTGACTTTAAGGGAAAATTATAAAAATGTCGATTAAAGAATTACCGGAAAATGTATGGTCAAAAATTGCTGCCGGTGAAGTTGTCGAACGTCCTGCATCGGCTGTTAAGGAACTTGTCGAAAACTCTCTCGATGCAGATTCAACAAAAATAAAAGTAACATTGACTGACGGCGGAAGATTAAAAATTATTGTAGAAGATGACGGAAACGGAATTGAATTTAACGAACTTCCATTGGCTTTAACTTATCATGCTACGAGCAAAATATCTGAAATTGAAGACTTGGAAAATATTAACACTTTAGGCTACAGGGGCGAGGCACTTGCAAGCATTGCAGCGGTTGCAGACGTTGAAATCATAAGCAGACGGGAAAATGCTGAAAACGGAGGATTAATACGGACTAAAGACGGAAAAATTGTTGAACACATCAAAACGAACTGCCCTAAAGGAACACGAATAAAAATCGAGAATTTATTTTCCGGACTTCCTGCGAGACGAAAATTTTTGAAAAGTGCATCGGGAGAGTTAAGGCGTTGTGCGGTATTTTTGAGGGAATATGCGGTCTGCAATCCTGAAATTTCGTTTTCACTCGAACATGACGGAAAAGAGATTTTCACGACTGACGGAACAGGAGACAAAAGACGTGTTTTAGCAAAAATCTGGGAAGACGGTGCAGAGATTCAAAACGTAAAAATTTCGGCTGAACATCTGAATTTAGAATGCTGGTTTCAATCTCGTGCAGGGATTCAAACGGGGCGTAACGATGTCATGGCATTTGTTAATGGCAGAGCGGTTAATGATCCTGTTATAAAATCGGCAGTCAGTCAGGCAGCAAGGGAATTAAGCGGGAACTGGGCATTATTTTTTACGATTGAGACATCATTAGTTGACGTAAATATTCACCCTGCAAAATCGGAAGTGAGATTCAGATACCCTGAGGAAATTTATAAAGCTGTTCACAGTGTTGTAAATAATTTAGGGAACCCAATAAATGATTCCGTAATCCCTTTGACTCGCCCCTCCGTCTCTACGAGACACCTCCCCGCACACGGAGAGGCAGAGTCTCCACTTTCTAAGGGGAGATGTCGATTTATCGACAGAGAGGTTAAGACCATTACCCCTCCGGTACTGCGTACCACCTCCCCGCACACGGAGAGGCAAACTCAACAAATATTTTTAGATGACTTTCAAGAGAAAAACATAATCGAACCTGAAATAAATTATCTCGGTCAAACATCAGGCGGATATTTAATTTATGATGACGGCAACGGAATAATTTTAGTAGACCCTCACGCAGCACATGAAAGAATAAATTACGAAAAAATTAAATCGAGGGCAGAAAAATTTGAGAACGTTCAAAAACTTTTAGTGCCTGTATTGCTTCACCCGACATTAGCACTTGAAGTTCATGAATTTGAACACGAATTAAAAGAGTCAGGCTTTGAATTTACGAACACAAAATCAGGAATAGAATTAAATTCGATACCTTTAATCGGAGTTGAATTTGAGCCGGTAAGTTTATTGAGAGCGTCATTGAATGCGTTAAAAAATTATCACGACGGAGATTCGATAAATATTTTATGGCGGACTTGGGCGACAATGGCATGTAAAGCATCAATTAAGCTCACGACAAAACTTGAACCCGAAGAGGCATTAACTTTATGGCGGGAACTTAATAAATGCGAACAGCCTACAGTATGCCCTCACGGCAGGCCGACAAACATTAAGATAACAAATTCTAAACTTCAAAGAGATTTCGGGAGAGAATAAATAGACATGCGGGAAATTTATTTTTTTCCTTTCCCGAACGCCTGTTTTAACAATTTCCATTCATCAAAATTCATTCTCATTGTAGTTATTGAGTATGTTATGGCACTCAAGATTATTACGCCTAAAACCCATAAAGCCCTGATTAATAATCTTGAATCAGGATTGTAAGGCATTAAAAATTTATAAATCACTATAGCAACATCTAAAACCGTCAACGCAAGAAAATAATCGCCCAAAAATTTTTTCGTGATTATCTTCAATGGCCGATTTAATTTTTTCTTGACGTAACGAAGCCCCAGCATTCCCGATAATGTAAATGCAATTCCAGGAGCTAAAGCAAGTCCGTTATATCCCATAGGATAAATTAATATTAACGAAAATAACACCGTTGAAACTACGCTGAATAATGTAACTTTGAAAGCCTCTTTCGGCATCGACAAAGCATATAAAGCCCTCATTATGACTGTTGAACACGCCATTCCGGGAAGTCCAAGCATACTCAAAGCAAGGCACGACGTTGTTGCATTCCATGCCCATAAATTAAACTCGCCTCTGACAAAAATTAAATGCACAAACTGACTCGAAATTTCAATTATTCCAAGCGATGCGGGAATTACTACGAATAATGCAAATCTTATTGCCTGCCTCAATGTCGCTAAAAATTCGCCGTCGTCTTTTGCCTTCGATAATTGCGGTAAAACTGCCTGCGAAATTGCTATCACGAATAACCCTAAAGGCAGCTGCAAAATCCTGTTTGAATAATTCAAAACCGAAATACTGCCTTCCTGCAAAAACGATCCTAACATTCTGCTGATAACGGGATTAACTTGATTTAACGACAATCCTGCTGCGTATGGCAAAAATAATTTCAATATCCGCCTTAAATCTTGATTTCTTAAATCCGGTTTTATCGGGTAAATTACGGCTCTCATTTTGAAACTCCAAATCCATTGCGTCAAAAAATGTGCAAAGCCTCCGCATAAAACTGAAAATGCAAGTCCGTAAACTCCGAATCTCGCCGCAAAAAATGGAGCTGATATTATGAAAATTAAATTGCTGAACGCCGGCGACAAAGCAGGAATGAAAAACGATCCGAGACTGTTTAACTCTCCCATAGTTAATGCTTCAATCGAAATAAATATCAAAAACGGGAACATATACTGCGTCAAAGTAACTGCGATTTCATGATTTTCAATGTCGAATCCCGGTGCCATGATTTTAACAAGTGCAGGAGCTCCGAAAATTCCAAGTCCTACAACAATACATGTTACGAATAATAAAACGCTCATTGTCTGACGTGCCAATGAAAGTGCTTTTTCCTTGCTTTTCGTGAGAGCCTGCGAGAAAACCGGGACAAATGCAGCCGATAATGCACCTTCCGCCAATAATTGACGTGCTAAATTTGAAAGTGTGTAGGCAACGTTGAAAGCGTCCATTCTCCCTGTAGCTCCGAAAAACGCTGCGATTAAAATTTCCCTTGCAAGACCTAAAACACGGCTTAATAAAGTTCCGAACATCATCATTACGGCATGACGAATCATCGAAGAATTAGAATTAGAATTAGAATTATTATTATCGTTTTGCAAAATTCATTCTCCTCTTACAGTTGCTAAAGTATATGCACAAATTATATTCGCTCCGTGATTTTTAAGAACTTCCGAGAATCTTAAAAGCGTTAAACCTGTTGTGCAAACGTCATCGATTATTGCAATATTATAATTTGAAATTTCTTTTGTGATTGTGAAAGCGTCGGATTTTAATTTTTTTCGTTCAGTTAAATTCATTCCTGCACGTGCGGGCATTACATACGACCATTTAGAACATTCAAGGATTTTAATTCCCCAAATTTCGCTTAATCCTTTAGCAATTTCGAGAGCCTGATTATAATTTCGTCTGCTTTTGAGATGTAAAGGGACAGGGACGAGATAATCTGTGTTTTCGGGTTTGTTAAAAAATTTTGCCATTGAACGCCCGAAAGGTTTGCAGAGTGATTTAACGCCTGAATATTTGAACGCTGAAATTAATTCGTTAATTCTTGTGTGATACCATGAAGCCGAATTTATGGTTAGATATTCTAAATTTTTAGTTATGACTTTGTCGTTAAATAATTCTTTAACGCAGCCGTCGCAAAAAATTTTCCCTGATTTTCCGCATACGGGACAATTAACTGGAAAAAACAAATGCAAAAATATCTCGCAAAATCTCTCAAATTTCATTACGTGCCTTGCAGACTAACTCATCACAGCGGTTATTCATTTCGTTGTCAGCGTGGCCTTTGACCCAGTGCCAATTAACTTTATGAATTTTAGTGAGAGTTAATAATTTTTCCCATAAATCACGATTTAAGACACTACCCTTGTTTGAATTTTTCCAGCCGTTTTTTTGCCAATTCACGAGCCATTTTTTGACGAAAGCATTTTGCAGATATGACGAGTCAGTGAATAAATCGACTTCGCAGGGAAATTTCAGAGCCTCAAGAGCTTTTATCGCAGCGGTTAATTCCATTCTGTTGTTAGTAGTGTTTGATTCATGGCCGTAGATTTCTTTTTTTAAGTTATGTTCAGGAGAAAATAAAATTGCTGCCCAACCACCTTTCCCGGGATTGGGCGAAGATCCTCCGTCAGTGTAAATTATTACGTGAGACATGAAAATTAATTATCCTTATGATAAAAGTTTAAGAAGCTGTTTGTCGAAAGTAGCAATTTCAACGCCGTAAAGTTTGTTATAAGCGTAAAGGACACAATCGACAAAATCAATTTTATTTGCTCCAAATAATGCAAGTGCAAGGACAACAGAATCATGTTCATCACAATTAACTAATTCTACAAAATTACAGACTAAATCGCTGATTTGTTTTCGTTCAAGCGAATAAACTTTTTGCAAAACATATACGACTTCCGCAATTACTTCAACTGTAACAAAAACATCTGCATTTTCGTTTTTAATATATTCTTCAGCTTTATCCGCCATTTCGAGATTATCATCAAGTAAGTAACGCAAAATCATATTTGTGTCAAACATTACCGTATTTTTCCGCCGCTGCACGTGCCCACGCTCCTTCCTCTTGATCCCATAATGCAGGATTTGCATATTCCGAAAGAATCCCCCGAAGTTCTTTAGCGGATTTCTTTTTCTTCGGTTCGACAAATTCGTCCATCACCGTTATGATGACTTTTTGATTCGGTTGGATTTCCAAGTCTTCCAGCGGTTCAATGTGCATTCCGTTAAAATATCCTTTTACTGCTATCATAAATTATCACTCCTCAAAAACTATTTCGATTTTCACGGGCCCTTCAGTGTAAATATCTTCAGTTGCTATGGCATTGATAATTACAGGCTCAGTGATGTTATTTAACTTTTCAACGGCGTTAAAAAATTCTTCTCCGTCCAACGTTCCTACGTTATTTGTTGCTGGATCAGGCAAAACTCCGTCGCTCAAAACTTTATTCCTTAATTCCCTCAAAAACACGTGCAAAATTTCTTCAGCTGTAGTCTTTGAATTATCTCTGTCATTCATGAAAAATTTTCGATATACAGGTTCTCCCTCAGGATAAATTAAAACGCTTGTCCCGGTCTGAAGTACGATATTAATTTTCAAATTCTCGTCGAGCGTGTAATTTTCTCCCGATAAAGCCCTGACGTATTGCCTTGTGTCAGAACTTACTAATTCGTCAATTAAAGCCTTCTCAACTTCTGAATCAAAATCAATCGGAATGTCCCTAAGTCTTGTAAATGATTGATTAGAAATTCTCGACAAAACATTCAATCTGACCTGCTGTTTTAAGGCGTTCAAACCTGCGACAACTTCTTCCCTTGTCATTTCCGATTCAAATGCTGTCTGGCCTAACAACAAATTTGCACTCAATGCTATTGACTCGCTTCGTAATGCCTTCAAATCATGCTTCAACTGTTCAGACTCTTCACGCATGATTTTTAATGATGCTTCAAGTTCGTTTTTTTCCTGTTCAAGCAAAAGTTTATCATTTTTCATTGAGTCTAATTCAAAGCCCGTTAATTCTAAATTTGCAGATGTCTCGGCAAGTTCAGTTCTCATTTGTGCAGTAGTTTCTTCGCTTCGGTTAAGTTGAAATTGTAAATCATACATTTGCTGACGTAATAATTTCATTCCGAATAAAGCTGTCCTTACGTCTTGCGAGAAAATCGACATTACCGTTAAAATTCCGATTGCGATTAATGCTCCCGTCATGGCCGTGATTAATCTGCTCGTGTATTTGGGACGAATACCGAAAAGCGAAATTCTTTTTTTGCCGTACTTTGAGCCTACCGAGTCGCCTAATACAGAAAGTACCGCCGAACCGAATATTAACGAAAATATTAAAAGCCAGTTTGTATCAGTGAGAAAGTTATTTGACATTTATAAAACTCAGCCTCTTTTGCGAATAAATGGTTCAAGTTCCGCAATCAGAACCGCAGAAAAAATTAATACACAGCCTAAACCTGTTCTTAACGTAAAACTTTCGCCCAATAAAATAACACTGCTGATTAAACCGAAAACCGATTCAAGACTCATTATTATCACGGCTCTGCTGGGCTTAACATATTTCTGTGCACAAATTTGAATCATGTAACACCCGAATGTACATAAAATTATCGTGAATAATAATTCGGGCAGGCTTTCAAAGTCGATTAAATTATTTCGTGTCTCAAATGCAATCGAATATAAAAATGCACAAATTCCGAGTGAAAAAAATTCCGCAAAACTTAATGTAATGGGATCACAGCCTTTTGTGAATCTTGCAATCGCTAAAACCTGCACGGCAAACATCAAAGCACATATTAACGTCAAAAAATCTCCGACATTAAACGTTCCCGAAACCTCATCGCCCGTCAATAAATACATTCCCGAAACGCACATAAAAGCCGCAATTAAAGTTATGAAGCCGGGAAAAATTTTTCTCAACGCCCAAACCATAAACGGAACCATTAAAACATAAGTCGCCGAAATAAAAGCTGAACGTCCTCCCCCGATGTAATTTAATCCGATTGTCTGAGTAACTATTGCTATGAATAACAAAATTCCCAGAATTAAGCCCGCTTTGAAATCGTGTTTTATATTTTTGTTGATTCGTCGGGAGAAAAAAACGTAAACTAAAATCGAAGCCGTAAAAAATCTCAAAAACAAAATCCATGACGCAGGATAAACACCAACGAGGATTTTCATTGAGACAAAACTGATCCCCCAGAATAAAGCACAGTAAAGTAAACCTAAATCAGCCAACATCTTTTATTTTTCTTGCCTCAATATAATATCTTTTTTCTGTTGAATATCCCATTGAAAAAGTTTTTCGAGGCATTACGCCGTTTTTAGAGATGACACTGAAAAATTCGCTTTTTGCTTTTTCGTCAAATTTAGGCAGTTCAAATCCCACGCAGGTTTCATTGTCCGATAATTCTTTGAGAAATTCAGAATCGTGAATGTAATCAATTTCGTATTTTTTCTCATCGAAATAGTTTTGCAGAACTATCAACGCCGAAGCACCTTTAGCCTTTGCGATGTTCACAACGCCTTCTTTGTTGTGCGAATAAAATTTTATAGGCCATGAATTTTTAGAACTTGCCCAAGTATTAACGCATATTTCACTTCTGATTGAGTTTAATAATCCGCTTGGATTTATGTTTTTAACGATTCTGTGAATAGGCTCAAACTTCAAAGATTCGTCGTGAATATTCTCAAGTTCGACCATTGCATAACGTGAAGTCAAACCCTCTTCATAACATTTTTTAGCGGCTGCAAGAGAGTGATTCCCATCTCCAACGGCGAATAATACTTCAAGCTCTTTTGATTTGCGTTTAATATATAAATTTAATCGTGTTGAAAAAGCTCTTGCATGTTCACCTTTTACGAGCCAGCCTTTAACGTTTCCGCCATTCTGCATTAAGTTAAAAT
The DNA here is from genome assembly GCA_017449135.1 of Synergistaceae bacterium. Classification (GTDB taxonomy): domain Bacteria; phylum Synergistota; class Synergistia; order Synergistales; family Aminobacteriaceae; genus JAFUXM01. The sequence continues at coordinate 648 of JAFSKE010000004.1, read as the reverse complement.
CATAAAGTTTTCGCATTGAGTGCTTTGAAAGTTTCAAAGGTTCGATTAAATCTCTGCGTTCGTCATCACATAATAAAATCACGTGGGACAACTCTAAAATTGAATTTTCGCGGATTTCTTTGCGGACAGGGATTCTTTCGGAGACTGTCTGTTCAGTAGCACGGATTTTTGATTTTGAACCGGGTTTGTAATCATATTCTTCAAGGTCAATAACGCCGACGATGCCCTTACGGATTGAACCGTCAAGCAAAGTTCTTTCGACATAAACATAAGAATTTTTGTATTCAGTAAAGATTTTTTGCTCAAGATAATTATTCATTGTGAGATTAATTCTTGAAATTTCATCGTGAATATCTTTATTAAGCATTGCCTCAGGAAGAATCAAATTATAAGCACTGGGAGAGTATCCGACAAAATTTTTGACTTTTTCCCAGTAATCCGGCTGTGAAGTAAACTGATCACACGCAACAACAGCCCATTTTTGAAGATCATCAACTTTAGGCAGTAATAAATTTGCAGAGGTGAATATGACTTTTCAATCCTTTCATAATAAAAATAAAACATTGACATTAATTTTAATTTTTATGGAATTTATCGTCAATCAGCACAGAAACTCATTATATTTTAGGGAATTTGTTTCATGAATTT
>JAFSKE010000058.1 GCA_017449135.1 Synergistaceae bacterium | reverse complement strand
TGGCTTAAATAAATGGTTCAAAGCAAATGATCTTCCAGCAGAGATTAACGGGATAGGCCTTCCGAACGGATATGCACAGCGGTTATTGACGATATTGGCTAATCAGCGTAAACTAAAAAGACGAGGATTTGGGCGGAATACGTTTTATCAGTGTAAGGAACAATAAAAATATCCCGAGCTTAAAAATCCTTTATGGAGAAAAGATAGTTGTCATCATAATTTGACGAGTGTGCTATAATACTGCTCATGATGAATAAAAATATAAAACCTGGTCTTAATGGACTGCCGCCTGTTAAAGATCAGTATGATGAAAATGAAAAGCAAAAAATAGTGGAAGCGACAGAGGAACATGACCTTAAATCTGTAGCGAAGGCTTATGGCCTTACGTGGCAGAAGGTCAGGAGTTGGAGGACACGTTTGATTAATGCGGTGATGATGGATAAGACATCTAAAAAAACAGCTAATCAAGAGACGGCCGGAAAGACAGCTCAAGTAATTATTCAGTCTCCGGATGGGAAAGAAATTACGACATCGGAAATTTTGAACAGGGTCGGGATCGTTGACTCTATTTACGTCCGTGTTGATGAAAATGCGGCGTATTGGGTCAAAGGGGAGGAACACGGTTCGGTGCAGTTATGGTAATTATAATCCCGTACGTATCAGCGGTATAGCATTAATCACCGGCTCTTCGTACGGGTGTATTTTTTTAACAGCTTCAATGATTGTGTCAAGATTTTCAACCCTGCATGTAACTTCAACCTTCAGCTCATCTTCAACGCTGAGGGTATCTTTTTCGCCCTTATATGGGTTTGCTCCTTCAAGCGGTCTCCACGTGCCTTTGACATGATAATAAGAAATGCAGGAGTCATATTTGCCGATGTGGCCGGCATCATGCTCCGCTAAGGTTTCCTGCAAAATATGAAGATGTGTTTCAGGAATGAATATCTCGAGTTTACAAAAATTCATGCAATAAATTTCTTCAGCTATTTTTATCAAATCTTAAGTTTCGGAAATATAAGCAGGTATCACACAAAACCATTAAGAAGTTAATCGAATATGGAATGAGCAAAAAACCGCCCCAGCCATCGCTCAGAATAACTTTTACAATTCCTGCAATATAGCCGGTCAAAATAACTAATAAAAAACCGATGCTTTTTCCTTTTGCTGTTCTTGCGCGCCATGATTTTAGAATAGAAAGTGGCCAGGCTGCTCCGAAACAGACGAGCATTATTGTTTCAAAAAATTTCACCATGTTTTAAGCCTCCGTCAGTAATCTTTATTAATAGGGCTTCGTAGCCATTATATGTTATTATATCATATTTGAAATTAATTTCAACTTTTCTTCCCGCGTCATTTTATGTTTTATGAACCATTCACGCTTCATAGCGGCTGATTTGCTTTCACATTCTTCATAATATACAAGCTCAACGGGGCGGCGGTTTTTTGTGTATTTTGCTCCCCTGCCTGAGTTATGGGCCTCTATTCTTTTTTCAAGATCTGTAGTCCAGCCACAATAGAGGCTATTATCAGAGCAGCGGAGCAAATAAACGAACATTATTGTAGATTCCAGCCAGTTACGACAGCGGCTTTTTGAGCGGGCATACCGTCAGCGACAAGTCTTTCGTATATTGAGCGTTTTTCCTCTGTGCGAGCACGTTTTTCGCCGATTAATATTCCTTCTTTTCTTCCTTCATCCCTAAAATATTTCTCAACAAACGTTAATTCTGCCATTTTATCCTCCTTAACTTCTTCTATAAATTTCTGTTGCAGCTCAGTGTCTGTTAAATTAACAACGCGAACTATAAAGCTAAATAAATCCCTGCGGTCATCTTCATTCCAACCTTTCTTTGCAAGCATTCTGGCAAGTTTAAGAAGCAAAGCATATTTTTTCTGCTGACTTGTTTTGCTTGTATTTTTGACCGCATAGAATATTAAATCAAACGGGTTATTGCTTTGCAGCATTTCTTTATTATCCTGTTTATAAACTTCAAAGCAGTTATATTTGTACGACAATTTGGTTCCGTAATGATTCTCAACGGAATATTCGCCTATAACTTCCGAAGGTCGGCGTGATGTAAGAATTGCGAGAGCTACTGGCATTACTCTGTGATGTGCATAAATCAGAGTCATGTAATGGAACATACGACCTGAAATTCCATCACCGCCTGGTCCTTGAACTTCAATATGCAGAAGAATCCATGCACTACCGCCGTTCTTGAGAGTGAGCTTGATAAGTTCATCAACATAAACGGCAGCATTATTATCACGCTGGACAGAATCTCTAAGTTCTTGCGACAGAAATTCTGGCTTTACAGAAAAATCGATGTCAGCATATAAATCTGGTAGGACTCGCTTCAAAAGTTGCGGCAAAAAACGTTCAATAGCGTCTTTCCATAGACCATCGTAGTCTGCCCGCTCCTTTTCCTTAGTTTCCTGTGTTTCTTTAATTTCTGGCATTTGATTACTCCTTTCCTTTTTTCGTATGATTTTACCACAGGCCTTTTCAAAAATCAAATCCCGCTTATCTACCCGTCTTTAGACCAGCTACTCGTCTAGTTCCCGAAAGAAAAAGGCAGAGGTAACATGCCAACAGCTTGCGAAACCCAGTCCCACCACAGCAAGCTAAAACAAAAAAATAAAGACGCGGAGGTAAAAAATATGTTTACGAAGAAGGCAATGAAAAAGCGTGATCGTCTTGTGCGGAGAATGAATTTTGTGAGATTTTTGGATTTAATTGATGGGCGTATTGAGCTGGTGCAGGCTTTCAAAGAAAGGTATCAACATGTTTTTTATGCGGAATAGCCCCATTATTGGGGCTTATCTTCTGAGGTAGAAATATCTTCCGAAGCTGGTTCATCATC
>JAFSKE010000057.1 GCA_017449135.1 Synergistaceae bacterium | reverse complement strand
TAGCCCTCTTTCTCAAAGCAATAATGACTACAAAACTGGCTAATGTTAAAATTTCTGCTAAAATAAAGGCTGCCCATACTCCTGTTTCACCGTAGACCTTGCCGAGAATTACTCCAAGCAGACAAATGAATAGCAGATTTTCCAGTGCTGAGGAAATATAAGTCATGTACAAGGCATTGATTCCCAAATAATACTTTTGTAATATATTGTTTATGGTGTACAGAGGCAAGTACCAAATATAAATTCTAAGTGCTGTAACCGCTGTTTCAAAGACCTCGCCATCTCCGACAATAAATAAACTCACAAAGAAGGGTGCGAACAGACAAGTTATAATAGCTGTGAGTAAAGTTAAGGGCAAACTTTCGGTGAGTGAAATTTTCAAGAGACTCTGTAAAGAATCTTTATCCCGCTCTCCGGAAAAAACGCCAGTCATAGTCAAGGTCGCTGCACTTATGCCGCTTGCTATAGGCAGGAAAATATTGTTTAAGGAGTTTAGGACAGCAAAAGATGCCATAGCCGCCAGCGGTGCTGTTATGAGCAAAATACGATTGATGAAAAATATTTGTATAGTTTTGAAAAAACGATCCGCTGCTGAGGGAAAACCAATATGGAATACCTGCCATAGCTGCCGCAGCTTCCAGCCATGCCACATAAAACGAACACAGCTTTCCTTCATTCCAAACAACATGACCAAAAGAGATGTTACATAGCAGAGCGACATTACTATTCCCATGCCCAGCATACCGCCTTGCAGATAAAAAACATTGACCAGCGCACCGATGATATTCACAATAGTCTGCGCTGCTACACTTATCACGGCGTATTTTGCCTGCCCCGTCAAGAAAAAAACTGCTGCCTGCATGGGCATAAACAGCAGAAGAGGCAGTCCTGGAGAAATTCCTTGCAAATAAGCGGCTGCAAAAGCTGCAATATCGCCGCTGCCTCCCAGCAAAACAGCAATGGTTTCAGCGTAACAGAATAAACAAATCACCATAATTAGGGATAGCGGCAGAATTGTTACCAAAGCTGCTGAGTAATAACTCGAAGCCTCTTGCGGTCTGCCGGCTCCTAAACTTTTGGCGCAGTTGTTCTGTACTCCGATGTTAATAATCTGGCTGAACATCATCACCGTAAAGACAAGCGGCAAAGTCAACTGAAAGGCCGCCATAGCTTCAATGCCCAAGTAACGGCTGATGACGACACCGTTTACCAAAGAACTAATAAAAATCATCAAGTTATTGAGGATCATTTTCCACATAAAGCGGCGGTAAGTGCGTCTCAGGAGTACTTCATTCATGGTTAGAAATCCTGTCTTAAAAATGTTTCATAATGCTCAATATAATCATTTACTTTCGGCAAAAAATCTTTCTTGATTCGCTGCACTTCGTTGCTGAGAAATTCACCTGTCAGTGAAAAAATTTTCCAGAATGTCAAATACCGCAGCTCGCTGTAGGCTGCTACAATGTCAATGTTCTCTTGAACGTAATGCTTCTGGAAGATTTCCCATGCTTTGTACACCACCGGCGCATCCCATCCTCCTATTTCTTTTGACATAGCCGGAGGAAGTTTTTGTACGAGCCTTACGCCGAGCATATACGTGCCCATAACTTCATAAAAGGGATTTCCAGTAGCTGCATCAGCCATATCTATAAGCAAGAGGTTATCACCCTGAACCATTATGTTTCCTTGATGAAAATCTCCATGCAGGAAAGTTTTACGCATAGGAATAGAATCAGTCATTTTGTGAAGCAAATCAAGTTCTGACGGAGTAAAAAGGTCATCTAATGCGTCAATACGGCTGTGATAAATTTCAGCCATTTTGGGAAAAGCTCCCGGAGCGGGCGTAAGACGATGAATATTTCGAGCTAATGCGGCGCACTTGGGAATAAGCTCCTCTAAGCGAGAAGGATCAGCAGCTACAATTTCACGGACGCTTTTTGCATCAACAAGTTCAAATATAAGCCCTAATCTTTGACCGCAGCGTACTGGTTCATAAGAAATTGCCGTAGGTACGCCCAGCAAGAACGCATCTTGAGCTTTCTGACATTCTCTCTTCACTGAATCAACAGTAGCTGCATTCGGGGCAAAAAGTTTTACAATGGTATCACGATCGAGTCGATATGCTTCGCCGTATTGTCCCCGTCCGATACATGGGCAGCCTTCTACGGAAATTTCACGCAAAGCCCGTTCTACAGTCAGTAATGTATCAAAGCCGGTCATTCGCAATATCTCATCTACGTCGCGAGAGACATTTATTATTCTTAAATCGGGGCATTGCTTTTTCAGCAAGAGCAACAATCGTAAACCGCTGCTGGAAATATATTCTAATTTTGCGGCATCAACAGTAATTTTTGAGGGGCTTTTTATCGAGGCCATTATTTTCTCTTGCGTTTCGGGAGTGTTTTCCGCAGTCAACCTCCCGCATAGAGAAATTTTCAGCTCTTCATTAGGCTCAGAAGTTATTGTAACCATACGACTCCCACCCCCCTCAGTCTTGCAGACAGTCTTGCAGACTTTCCGTAAAGAATTTTATCTTTTCCGGAGTATTCAAAAAATGCGTAGGCTCTATTTGATACGGTGCAGTTTGTTCACGATAGCGGCGTAAATCACGGAAAAGCAAATGTGTTTGAGGCATAT
>JAFSKE010000056.1 GCA_017449135.1 Synergistaceae bacterium | reverse complement strand
TGCCGCATTAGGTGTCGGACTTCCGATTGATAAACCTAATGGCTGTATGGTAATTGATATTGGCGGAGGGACAAGCGAAGTCAGTGTTATCTCGCTCGGAGGAATTGTCGTAACAAGTTCATTGCGAAATGCAGGCCGTTCTATGGACAACGCAATAATAAATATGATTCGACAGCGTTACGCATTATTAATCGGCGAGACAACAGCAGAGGAAATTAAAAACACAATCGGTTCTGCCCTGCCTATGAATCCAGAGCTTGAAATGAACGTTAAGGGACGTGATTTATCGGGGGGACTGCCGAAAAGCGATGTAGTTTCGTCAGTTGAAGTCCGTGAAGCAATGGAACCTGTATTTTCAGGAATTGAAGACATGATTAAAGTTGCACTTGAAAAAATGCCTCCTGAACTTGCAAAAGATGTTGTTGACAGAGGAATTGTCATGACGGGCGGAGTAGCTTTAATGAACGGATTTTCAGAAAGGTTATCACGTGCAATTAATACGCCTGTAATCGTTGCAGAAAAACCGTTATATTCTGTAGCGTTAGGAATCGGAAAAATTTTAGATAATCTCGGCACTATGCGAAGGGTATTAATGTCGGTTGAACGCGGTTCACGTTAATGAATATTAATACAACTCGTGAATGGGTACACGGTCTGACGGCATTAATTTTGGGATTATTTTTGCTTGGCATAAGTTCGGGCTTAGGAATCGTAAAAAATATTGTCGATATTTGGAGTGCTTTTTTGTCAGTTCCTGAATATCCCGCTGTGATAATGCGTGAAATGTTTTTGAACTGGCGTGCATGGTCAAGGGACAAAGATTTTTTGAATGTTGAAGTAACGAAACTTAGAGAGGAAAACGCAAATTTAAGGCTTGAACTTTCAAAGATGACGGGCGAAAAAATTTACTCCGACGACAAACAAAAAAATGAATCTAAAACCGCAAGAGTAACCCTGAGAGCCCCGATGTCATGGTGGAATGAAATAAGAATCGACAAAGGAGAAATTGATAAAATCACACAGGGGATTCCTGTTTATCATGACGGATATTTAATCGGCAGAATAAGCAGTGTGTCAAAAATGTCATCATGGGCAGAATTAATAACGTCGCCTTCGTTTATGATTCCTGCCGTAATCGAAGAGACTCGAGAATTAGGAGTCGTTGTAGGGGACGGTAGCGGAACTGTTTTATTGAGATACATACCTGCGGGACGTGGAGGAAGAAACGGAATGAAAGTCAGCACCGCAATGATCGGAGAGGAATTGCCGCCGGGTCTGCCAATCGGTAAAATTTCAAATGAAATGACGACAGGTTCGGACGGTTATGCAACATATAAAATCGAACTTGGAGCAGATTTATCGAGATTTTACACGGTGAGTTATTAAAATGATTTTAGTAATTTTATGGTTGATTCAGGATTTTTTGACGGTCTTTGCAGGGGGAATGCAGATTCCAGGATTATTTATGCTGGGAGTTGTCTGCAAACTTTTATTTAACGAAAGCAGCGACGGAAATTTATATTTAATCTGGACTGCATTTGCGGGCGGGATATTATGGGATCTTCGCTGGATAGGTATTCCGGGATTTTTCACGATTGGAAATGTAATAGTTGTCTTGATAGTAATTCAGATTTGGGGAGCAATTCCGCCTCAAGGCAGAATATCAGGAACGGGCTGGCTTGTATTTATGTTAATGTCAATTTCGCAGTTAATACCGCCGATGCTTCCTGTATTAATTTTAGGAGGAAACACAGGCTGGGAATTTTTTTTGATGAGACAGGCATATTCACTTCCTGCAATTTTAATAACGATGTATTTTTTCAATCGCAAAATGAAAGAGAAAACAGTGTGAACCTCTCTGCCTCTGTTAGACACCTCCCTTTGCTAAGGGGAGATGGTAGGTTATCATATCAAGTGCAACAGGGAGGTGCTAAACAACAAAAAAATGACATAAATATCCTCTGATAAAATGTTAAAAAATAAAAAAAGAAATTTCATTTGAAAGAGGAGATTAATAATTTTGCCACTACAAAAATATGAATTTTAATTTGTGATGATAAGAACTTATGAAGAAAAATTTTTTTGCAGAGTGTGAATTTTAATTTTTAATTTTTCCCCCTCCGTCTCTGCGAGAAACTTCCCCGTAAACGGAGAGGCAAAGAGGTTTGTTATTTTGCGAATAAAGCTCCTGCACTCATTTCAAGGTATGCTTCACCGTTATAATCAGGAAATGCGGCTTTTACTCCGGCAAGAAATTCATCTTTGTTTTTGCCTGATGTTGCGAGCTGCAAAACTTTTTCAAGATATGCTATTTTTTCTGCAACATCTTTTTGGTTTTCTGGAGCGTTATGACTCGTCAAAATGAGAGAATAATTTTTCGCCTGATAATTTTTCAAATCCGCAATTTCAGCTTCAATATAAGGAACTGAAACGAGAATATTATGAGTCTTTGCCCCCATCATGTGGCGATAAATCGTATTAATCGCAGGTATTTCAATGTCATAATCTTCTCCGTCAGACGAATGCAAAATTTTGAAATCAATTCCCGCAAGATTTAATGTCTGTCCTTCTTCGACAATTTCAGCTTTTTCCGGAAGATCATCTGCAACTTTATCACCGAGTGCCTGAATAAAACTTTTTGTGAGATTGTTTACGCTTCCGCCTTCACCCCAACTCTTCAAAGCGTTTTCGGTTGCATAAATTTTTACTTCGCCGTAAGTTTTATAACCGTTTGGGTGATAAGAGAGTAAAGCAGCAGTTAAAGGTTTGCCAAGCGATTTAATATAATCGTTCAGAGCATTAACATTCTCTTTGTAAGCTGTGCTTTCAATTAAGACCAATCCTTCGGGAGTTTCGACAACGTAACAATGATCATTCATGTTATCATTTGTGGAATATGCGTGAAGTTTTAACCCGCCGTCAAAGTTATAAACATTAACATCGCCGACGCTGACCGCATTTGCCGATACCGAAACCGCAAACAAGAAAACAAAAGAAACTGCCATGAAAAAAATTTTTTTCATAAAAATTATTCCTCCTAAAATTTAATTGTAATATTAATTATTACATAAATTAAATTTTTTAGCAATTTCTTTTGTTGAGAATAAAATTATCCTCCCAAATACGCTTCTCTGACTTTCGGATTATTTAACAATTCCGCTCCCGTTCCTGAGAGTCCTATTGCTCCGACTTCGAGAACATACGCCTTGTGTGCAACTTTTAACGCAGCAAAAGCATTCTGTTCAACTAATAAAATCGTTCGGCCTTGTGAATTAATTTCACGGATTATCGAAAAAACTTCGTCAACTAAAATCGGTGCAAGTCCCAAGCTCGGTTCGTCAAGCATTAATAAATCAGGTCTGCTCATTAATGCCCGTCCTACTGCTAACATCTGCTGTTCACCGCCCGAAAGCGTAGAGCCTTTTTGTCTTCGTCGTTCTTTCAATCTTGGGAAAAGCGAATAAACATATTCGAGGTCTTCGGAAATTCCTTTAACGTCATCACGAATATATGCGCCTAAATTCAAATTTTCTTCGACTGTTAATTGCGGTAAAATTCTTCGGCCTTCGGGACTTAACGAAATTCCTAATTTAACGTGTGCTTCGGCAGGACGATTTAAGATCGAAACGGTTTTATTGTCTCTCGGAGATGTGTAACTCATTTCTTCAGCCTGAGATTTTACAAGTCCCATAATCGAACGGATTACGCTTGATTTTCCTGCACCGTTGGCACCGATTAAAGTTACAATTTCGCCTTTGTTGATTGAAAGTGAAACATCTCTGACGGCATGAATAGCTCCGTAATTTACATTGAGTTTTTCAATCTTCAACATAATATTTTCCATTTATGCGACACTCCCTTCAACTGCTGCACCGGCTCCCAAATATGCCTCTATGACTCTCGGATTGGATTTGATTTCGTCAGGCGTTCCCTGTGCGATGTGAACTCCCTGATCCAGAACGTGAATATAATCGCAGACATTCATAACAACTTTCATGTCATGCTCAATTAACAAAATCGTTAAATCAAATTCATCTCTCAAACGCCGGATAAATTTCATCAGCTCGTCAGACTCTTGAGGATTCATACCTGCGGCGGGTTCGTCAAGCAACAAAAATTTCGGTTTTGTCGCTAAGGCTCTTGCGATTTCCAAACGTCTCTGTGCTCCGTACGGCAGCGAAGATGCTTTTTCGTCGGCAAATTCATCAAGTCCCAGCTGCGACAATAAATCCATTGCCCTTGTCTTTGCTTCTTCGTCTTCACGAATTACATCTGTGAAAATAAACGGCATTAAAGTTTCCCACCATTGATATTTTTGTCTGACTCTTGAGCCGATCATGACATTCTGCAAAACTGTTTCATGGCCGAACAGACGAATATTTTGAAACGTTCTGCTCATTCCTTCCCTGCAAACTTCATCGGGACTTAAACCGCCGATTGATTTACCCAAGAATTTTATTTTGCCTTCGGTGGGTTTGTAAAATCCGCTTATGACGTTGAAAGCTGATGTCTTTCCTGCACCGTTAGGGCCTATTAATCCCATAATCTGACCGTGAGAAATTTTGAAGTTTAAGTTATCAATCGCATTTAATCCGCCGAATCTTAATTTCATATTTTCAACTTCAAGAATCGTATCTGAGATTTCAGTTTTTGATTTCGTTTTCGGTTTAGGTTTCGGGAAAAATATGTTCCATGAAAATTCACGCATTCCCATAATTCCCTCACGCCTGAAAATTATTACGACGATTAATAACAACGAGAAAATTACCATTCGCATTCCGGGTATTCCTGGAATATTGATTGAGCCTATCGTGATTGGATTTTCAACAAACCTTAACCACTCTAACATTGTTGTAACTAATGCAGAGCCGATTATCGAACCTGTAACAGAACCTAAACCGCCGACAACTATAATCATTAAAATATTATATGTCTGAGTTATCATAAACATTCGAGGGTCGATTGTCGTTATTAAATTTCCCATTAAAGCCCCTCCGAGTCCTCCGCCGAAACAACCGAGTGTAAACGCAAGAACTTTAATTTTGAAAGTGTTAATTCCCATCATCTTTGCTGCGACTTCGTCATCTCGAACGGCTCTAAAAACTCCCCCTAAATTTGAGCGAAGCATACAGACCGTGCAAATTAAAACTACTCCGAGACAGCCCCAGCTCATAAATAACGTTGTGTGTGCGGGAATGCCTTTTAATCCGAGTGAACCGTTTGTGAGTCTTGCAGTGTTAGTGATTAAAATTCTGATTATTTCCGAAAAGCCCAATGTCGCAATTCCTAAATAATCTCCGCCAAGTCTTAAAACCGGCAGAGCAACAATCAATCCGAAAAACGCCGCTGCTAATCCTGCAATAATAATTGAAATTATGAACGGTGTATTAACGTTTAAGAGCCACGGATAAATATCTTCCAGAATCCACATGGAATTTTTTTGTGCCGGTGTCAGGACAAGTAACGCCGAAACATACGCACCGATTGCCATAAATCCTGCATGGCCGAGCGAGAACATTCCCGTGATTCCGTAAATTAAATTCAGACTTAAAGCTAAGATTGCGTTGATTGCGATGAGATTCAAAATTCTCTGCCAGTAACCGTTTAATAATTCGGGAGCTTTGTTGAGAAATAATGCGAATAAAATTACGGCGATAATCGTTAAAATTAAATTTCGTACTCTGTTCATGATTAAATTTTATCCTCCAATTTCTCACCTAAAATTCCCGTCGGCCTGAACAACAAAATCAAAATCAGAAGGCAAAATGCAAACGCATCTTTATAACCTGATAATGTCGGGAAAAATGCAACGGACATAATCTCGACAAAACCTAAAATTAATCCGCCTATCATTGCTCCAGGTACAGATCCGATTCCCCCGAAGACCGCCGCAATGAACGCTTTAATTCCAGGTGTCATTCCCATAAAAGGTTCGACTCTCGGATAACGCAACGCCCACATTATTCCCGCAACAGCCGCTAATGCAGAACCGAGTCCGAATGCAAGAGCGATAATTTTATTTACCGACACGCCCATCATTCTTGTAGTTTCAATGTCGAAAGAGATTGCACGCATCGCAAGCCCGGGTTTAGTTTTGTACAATAGCCATAACAGACAGCCCACAAGTAAAAACGAAACAACAGGAACTAAAATTCCTAAAGGAATTAAACGCACGCCTCCCGAAAATTCGATTGGGTTCATTAAAATAGGAGGCTGAACGACGGGACGAGGGATTCCAGTGAAAACTACGACGGCAAAATTCTCAATGAAAAACGAAACTCCTATTGCACTGATTAAGGCAGAAATTCTCGGAGCTTCACGAAGAGGTTTATATGCGATTCTGTCAACGAGAAGCCCGCAGATTGTTGTAGCAATTATTGAAATTATGACACCGAATGCCCAAGGAAGTTTATAAAAAATTGTTGCGAAATAGACAAAATATGCTCCTAACATAAAGATATCGCCGTGAGCAAAATTTATTAATCTCAAAATCCCATACACCATTGTGTAACCGACTGCAATTAATCCGTAAAGAGATCCGAGACTTAAAGCGTTAATAAAATGTTGAATAAAAATATTAAATTCCAAAATCTAACAAAACCTTTCAAAAAAAAAGAGAAGGGGAAAATATATTCGCCCTTCCCGCGAAATTATTAATTTTTATACTTCGGGCTGAACGATTCCGATAAATTGTTTTTTGCCGTCTTTGATTTCAACAATTCCCATATCTTTTTCAGCGTCGTGAGTTGCATTAATCGTTGTCATTCCCGTTACTGTAGGAAGGTCTTTCACGGTTTCGAGAGCATCACGGATTTTCGCAGGTTCTGCACTTCCTGCTCTTTCGATTGCGTCCTTCAACATTATGTAACAGTCATAACCTAAAGCACAGTTTACGTTAGGAGCTTTGTCGGGGTGAATTTTATTCCATTCTTCGGTGAATTTCTTTGCTGTCTCGTTCATTTCGGGCATTGAAGGATCATATGCAAATGTCGTGTGTAAAAATCCTTCGACTGCATCGCCGCCCAAAGTTACGATTTCGGGATTGTCCATTGCGTCAGCTCCGATGAATCTGAATTTTGCTCCGAGTTCCTTAGCCTGCTTCAAAACTATTGCACCTTCAGCAAAATATGCGGGCAAAAATACGATGTCGGGTTTTGCATCAATCAATGCCGTAAGCTGTGCCGTGAAATCCGTATCGCCTGACTGATAGAATAAACTTGCAACAATTTCTCCGCCCATTTTCTTATAAGAATCACGGAAAAATTTTCCAAGTCCTACGCTGTAATCGTTGGCCATGTCAACAAGTGTAGCTGCCTTTTTGAAACCAAGATGTTTGAATGCGTAAGTTGCTGCACCTGCACCCTGAAAAGGATCGATAAAGCAGACTCTGAAATAAAATTTTTTGTCCTGAGTTACGAGGGGATTCGTGCACGAAGTTCCGATAACGGGGACTCCTGCTTTCTCTGCGACTTCACCGCCGGCCATTGCTAAAGAGCTTCCGTAAGTTCCGATAATGGCATTGACTTTGTCATTCTCGATTAAACGTGTTACGGCATTTGCTGCTTCGACTTTATCGCTTTTATTGTCAACGATAACCAATTCAACTTTCTTTCCCAAGATTTCGGGATTGAGAGTATGAGCAAGCTGTGTGCCTTCAAGTTCAAGCTGACCGCCGAAAGCATTTTGTCCCGTGAGACAATTAAAAACGCCGACTTTGATAACGTCATCATCAGCAGATGCAACAACACAAAGCATTAACACAAGCATTAACGCTACTAAAAATTTTTTCATAACTTAAAACAACTCCTTTGAAATTTACAAAAAATGTTTTGAAGATTATAACACTAAAAATTAAAATCGAGAGATAATGTAACATATTATCAATTTACTGTAAGTAAATCAGAAGCCTTTTTTAATTTTTTCAAACACGTTACAAATTTTAATATGTCGTAAGTCAGAATTATTAAATTATACTTATGTCCTTGCCATTCAGCCGCTTCTATTGTGTCGCTATGAATTTTAGGAGCAACTAATACCGAAAATGATTTTTTCTTATGCTTTTTTTTATTTTCGCAAAGGTGTCGGCTTATCGGAATAATCTCATTATTAACCTGTTCGTTTCTTCCACACATAAGAGTAACCTCAAAGTAGCTGTCATAATCCGTATCGTAACATTCAATATCTGCAACATTACCCGGAGCAGTATAGGTCGGTAGTCCTTCATCATCTACTGCGTAATTAGGATTTACATCAAGCCCTTTGAAAAATTGAACTAAAGCTATGCTTGTTAAAAATTCTAAACGAGTCGGAGCATTAATATACTTTAACACAATGTCTCTGCTCTCTTTTTTATTACATACGGCAATCAGCTCATTTAGGATTGTCTCTTTGGGCATTTCAGAAGCGAATCTGTAAAGTGTTTGTTTTCTAATATTCGAAAGATCAACGTTAATCTCAGTGCTTATTTGAAGAATGTTATTATCAATAGTCCCCATATAATCAACATAAGCATCTTCATCGTCATATTTATCATAGCGACAGTAATTTTGTATTACATATTCGATAGTTTTATCTTCAAAACTGTTAGTATCTAAGAAGCGTCCGTTTCCCCTCAAAGAGAGTAAACCTGACATTCTCATTTTTCTTATATACTCATCAACTGCCTCATGACAAATTTGCTTCATCTTAAAACGTTTTTTGTTATTACTGCCAAGTATTGACAGACATTTTTCATAAATGTATTCTTCAGAACAATTAAAACCTTTTTCTTTCCTGATAACTTTTATATAATCATATACGTCTTTTGCGTTGTTATTATCCCAACATATGAGTATTGGTAACTCATGCCGTGCAACTCCTGCATCATTTTCTTCTGGATCGTTGTGTAAAAACTCTATGACCTTCAGCAATAATGGTAACGGAGCATTATCATTTGAATTACGGCGTAAAGGATTATTAGTCTGATATTTCATAAGGGCATTTAGAAATATTTTTTGAATTTTTTTACCGTTAGCAGATTTCTCTTCATAGGCATCAATAAACATATGTCCTGTTGTTGTAATTACAATCTGAGTATTCATATGATATTTAATAAAGCCTAACTCTTTAATAATTTTATACCAAGTATCAAAACGTGAATCCCAACCGTATGCAAAACCTGCTTCTTTATGTTTTTGAGGAGAATTTAAGATAATTTCTTCAAGCTGTTCATCGGTAAAAATATCATCATCATTAAAAATTTTTAGTAAAGTCTCGGAACGTTTTATATATGTCGGTAAATATTCTTTTTCTCGAATGACGGCTTTTACAACTTCATGAATAATCTCAGAAGTTAAAATCATTCCTTCAAAAGGCTGTATACATTTTAAGAACTTAGGTATACGTTCAGGATTTCTAATTGTTGTAGAAAATGAAAGCGGTTTTGCCTTATTTTGTTTTGTCATAATTTGTTACATAAACCTCTATAGAATTTTTTTTAATTGTGTTGTCATTAAAGCTGATATAATTGCTATTTAGAGTATAAAAGCTGTATTTTTTCGACCATTCATAAAAAATATAATTAAACTTGCCTTTATGCTGAACTAAATTCGTTATTCCAAAATGTACTCCTTTAGTATTAAGTAAATCTAAATAATTATATAAAGAGTATTCATCATAAATATTCCAAAATTTATTATACTCGGAATCTGCTACTAAATAAGGAGGATCAAAATACACAAAAGCATCTTTATCAATGTTTAGAGAATCAATAAAATCTAAATAATCCATATTAAAAAAGGTAATATTATTATGAGACATAAATTCAAGATAGTGATTTAGAGCAATAAAAACATTTTTATTAAAATCTACATTGCCTACGGGTAAATTAAAAACTCCGTAAGAATTAAATCTTAACATATGATTAAAGCCATAAATTAAAAGGATATAAAGCAATATAAAATCATTAGAGTTATTAAAATCATCTTTTAATCTTGAATAAGCATCTTTATTATAACGTGCATAATATGTTTTGATATATTTTTGCTTCAACTCATTCGGTACCGTTATATTTTTATAAGAGCAGGAAAGACCGTATTTTTTTATTACAGAAAAAAGAGTTTCAAAAAGTTCATCAGATTTTCCAGCGTATGAAGAAATTTTCTTGTGTAACTCTATCACATAATAATTTACATCATTAACAATGTAATTTTCAGCGTTTGTATTTAGAAAAGAACTTCCACCGCCTACAAAAGGCTCAATATAAGTTGAAATGTATTGAGGGAATAAATGACTTAACTGGGGCATTAACTTATATTTATCGCCGACATAAAAAAAGGGGGAACGAATGAAATTTTTATTCAAAATTTTTTACCTCTGTTATAAATAGTATCTCCCTATGATTTGTCTGCAACGTTTTTCCGGCATTAAATCTAACGTAATCACGAGAAAAAATTTTTGTTAAGCCTCGCTTTTCCAGTATCATTTTTATATCATCAAGCATTATTTTGTTTTTAGAAGATGAACTCCTTGAATCATAAGTATTATTGTATGTAACAACAATATATTTAGCATGAAGATTCATAATTAAATCTTCAAAAATTCGTGGTGCAGAGTTTCTACAGTAATCAGACATATTTTCTTCAGGAGGTTTCATTGCAACTCCAGATAAAACAGGTTTATCCCATTTAGTAATAGTTTCGAGTACATGATAAAAACGAGAATACTGACGACTATTGTAAGGAGGATCTACAAACGCAATATCTGCAAAAACATTGCGGGACAATTTGTTAGAATCCTGTCTGAAAATATGTATCGGAATATCCGTTTTAATAGGTGTAATTAGATCGAATCTAAACGTTGAACGTAATATTTTATCTTTTATGTACGCTTCATAATGTCCAACAGTATTAGCACTTCTATCAAATGAATACATTAGAGAGGCTAAGAGTATAGTATATTCATGTTCATTAAGTTCATCGTTCTTGTAACGAAGTTCAATATCCTCTCTTATGTATCCAATTAATTTAGCATCTGAAATGCTGAAAAATTTATTTCCATAATTTGACGAAACATAATTATCAGGCAAATCATCAGCGTTAATTTCAGCTATTGCATGTACATAATTTTTAAGTTTATTTTCATCAAAATTTTTTTGACTAAAGAAGGCTTTATAAATAATTTCATTAGAGTACAAAAAATCATTAATGATAATTTCAGAAACAATATCCATAAGTTTCACAGATACTACTCCGGTTCCACCGAAAACATCAAATAAACTTGAACGCTCGGAACAATTTTCTAAAATCATTTGCTTAATCCAAGTCATAAGATTGTATTTATTTCCAATGTAACGACGATTATTTATACTAAAATTCATTTATTTAACACCTCCTTAATTTATTTTATCAAAAACTAACAATTTTATCTCTTCAACTTTGCGATTTTATTTTCCCAGCCGCTCCTTCTAACATGAATTAGCATCAACGTGCAGCACACTATCCAGCCCAATGGATAACCGAATGCAATTACATAAACTGAATTAATTACTCTCGAAATCACAAACAAATAAATCTGTCGGAACACAACAAAACTTCCAAGCATTAATAACATCGGTGTACGAGAATCGCCAACACCCCTTAAAGCTCCTGCGTGAAGCTGATTAATTACGTTGAAGGGATCGAAAACGGTATTGAATCTCAAAAACAAAACTGCAAAATATAAAACCTGTGTGTCCTGATTAAATAATGATGCTACGA
>JAFSKE010000055.1 GCA_017449135.1 Synergistaceae bacterium | reverse complement strand
TCCTACGGTAAAAGGTGCAAAAAATTCAAAGCACATGAAAGGCCTTGCTGCGGATTTATCATGCAAACTTGGTGCTAAAAAGATGTGGGCTGCCATACAAAAGCTATACGCTGAGGGCAAACTCCCCGATTTAGACTACTGCATAAGATACAAAACTTTCTGCCATATAGACTGCGGGGGCAAGCGTAAAGGTCTCTGGGAGATACGGGTATGAACGATGAACTTTCCGAATTTTTTATAGCAAGCATAGTCGGCGTTTTAGGCTGGTTTTTCGGCGGATTGGATGGTTATACAAAAGTGCTGATAGCGTTTGCAGTAATTGATTATATCACGGGAATTTGCAGGGCAGGAGCTGAGGGCGTGATTTCAAGTCAAGTCGGCTTCAAAGGTATAGCACGAAAAATAATAATGTTTATCCTTGTTGGTGTTGCAAATATCACAGAGCAACATTTGTTAGGCAATGCCGCAGGTTTTAAGACAGTCGTTACGCTTTTCTATATCGGAAACGAAGGAATAAGCATTGTCGAGAATGCCGACTCACTCGGTGTTCCGATACCGAAATTTTTACGCGGAAAGTTTTTATCTTTCACGAAACAGAATAAAAATAAAGACGAAAAAAAATGATTAAATACGGCGATATTATTCAACTCGGTTCTCACCGTTTAATGTGCGGAGATGCAACTAAAATTGAAGATGTCAAAAAATTAATCGACGGAGAAAAAATTAATTTAGTTCTTACTGATCCGCCCTATGGTATGAAATGCCAAAATAAAAATGGAGCTATAGGTAAGGAGGAAAAACATATAGCTCATTTGAGAGATGACAGAGTTGTGCAAAGTACATGCTATTCTAAAATGATTAACGACGACTCGCAAGACACAGCACGAAAACATTACGAAATTATAAAGAATTTAGCTCCGTTGAAAATTATCTGGGGCGGGCAATATTTCGCACATTTCCTGCCTGTTTCAGGCGGCTGGATTTTCTGGGACAAAAAAACAGGAAATAATGATTTTTCAGACGGCGAATTAGCATGGGTATCAAAAGGAAAACGTATCCGAAAATATGAGCATTTATGGAACGGAGTTTGCATGGGTGGAAGTTATAAATTAAATGGACGGGGAGAAAAAGCACGTTTACACCCGACACAAAAGCCTGTAGAACTCCATATGAAAATATTAGAAGATTTCAGCAAGCCCGGAGATGTTATTCTTGACTGTTTCGGCGGTTCTGGTACAGCATTGATTGCTTGCAATGAAATTGGGCGAAAATGTCTTATGATGGAATTATCGCCCGATTATTGCGAGATTATCAAGGAACGTTATGAAAAACTCACTCAACTAACATTTTGCTAATTTTTCAAGATAATCAGCCCAAAATTGCATTAACTTTTTTCGTTCATCTAAATATTCCGCATGATTATAAGCAGAACGTACGGAATTTTTATCAGAATGAGCAAGTTGACGTTCAATAATTTCAGATTGCCAGCCTAATTCGTGAAGTCGTGTACTTGCCATTGCTCTAAATCCGTGTGCTGTCATTTCATCATTTCCGTATCCCATAGCACGTAATGCTTCTCTCACAGCATTTTCCTGCATGGGTTTATTTTTCTTTAATTGCGGAAAAACCCATTGATCATTTAATTTTAATTTCTTAACGTTTTTCAAAATTTCAATGACTTGACGGCTTAATGGCACAATGTGAGTTCTTTTCATTTTCATTTTTTCAGCAGGTATTCGCCATTCACAATTTTCAAAATCAATTTCTTTCCATTCAGCATATCTTATTTCGCCTGGTCTGCAAAAAGTCATGGCCGAAAATTTCAAAGCAAAACGTATTAAAACGTTCGGATATTTTTCAATATCACGCATTAATCTTGCAATTTCTGACGGAACGGTAATTGCAGCCATATGTTTTTGACTGTGAGACATTAATGCACCACGCAGGTTAAAACACGGATTATTTTCAACACGATCCGTAGCAACTGCGTAAGAAAAAATCTGACTAATAATATTTTTTACACGTGAAGCTGTTTCAATTTTGCCTGTGTTTTCGATAGCCTGACAAAATTTCAAAATCATTCCAGCGGTAATTTCATTAATTGAAATATCTTTGAATTTTGGAAGAATATAATTATTGAGCCGTAAACGAATTGATTTAATGTAATTTAATTTTTTATCGTTCATATGACGAGTAAACCATTCTTCAGCAATTTCACCGAAAAGATTTTCAGGTTCTGAATTAATTTCAGTGAGATGTTCAGAAGCTGCAATGACACGAGCTAATTTCAACGACACTTCAGGATATTTCCCTAAGTGCCGTCGAAATTCTTTGTTGTTGAGAAAAATTCTCAATATCCAAAATTTAGAACCATTCGGATAAACTTCAAGAAGCAAATTACGTGTGTCAGAAATTGTATATCTTTTTGCACGTGGTTTCGCTTGTTTGATTTTCATTTCGGTTAATGACATTTAACTTTTTCCTCCTTATTTGCCATACGGTTTTGTGAAAAATTGAGGAAAAATTAAAAGTAAAAAACGTTATAAACACTGATGAATACAAAACACTGGTGGAGATAAGGGGATTCGAACCCCTGACCTCTTGAATGCCATTCAAGCGCTCTCCCAACTGAGCTATATCCCCTTGAATTTGCAAAACTTGATTATTATAATGTTTTTGCGTTAAATGTCAAGATTTTTAACCTGATGTGCATTCGCAACTATAAATTCACGTCTCGGCTCAACTTTCTCTCCCATTAAAATATCAAAATATTCGTCCGCTAAAAAATTATCGTCAAGTTCTACCTGTTTCAAAATTCTGTTTGCAGGATCCATTGTTGTTTCCCATAATTGCTCCGGATTCATTTCTCCAAGTCCTTTGTATCTTTGAACACCGACTTTTGAAGGATCGGGGGCGTTGTCAACAAGTTCTCTCAATTCTTTATCCGTGTAACAATAATCAATTTTTTTACCTGACTGAACACGATAAAGCGGAGGCTGGGCAAGATACAAATATCCCTGTGCTAAAAGTTCGGGCATGTGTCGATAAAAAAATGTCAGCAGCAACGTGCTTATGTGTGCCCCGTCAACATCGGCATCTGTCATGATTATGATTTTGTGATAACGTAGTTTTGAAGCGTCAAATTCATTTCCTATTCCACAGCCCAAAGCCGTTATTATCGTTTGAATTTCACGATTCGCTAACATTTTATCCATGTGAGCCTTTTCAACGTTCAAAATTTTTCCCCTCAATGGCAAAATCGCTTGAAACGTTCTGTCTCGTCCCTGCTTTGCTGAACCTCCGGCACTGTCTCCCTCGACAATATATAATTCTGTGTTTTCGGCTTTCTTCGATGAACAGTCTGCTAATTTTCCCGGCAGAGTCATTCCCGACATTGCACTTTTTCGGACTAATTCACGGGCTTTCTTTGCGGCTTCTCTTGCTCGTCTTGCTTTAACTGCTTTTTCAACTATCGGTTTAACGATTTCGGGGCGTTCCTCAAAAATTGAGCTCAATCCTTCGTACACAAACGAATCAACTGCACCTCTTACTTCACTGTTTCCAAGTTTAGTTTTTGTCTGGCCTTCAAATTGAGGTTCGCTCAATTTCACCGACAAAACACAGGTTAATCCCTCTTTCAAATCTTCGCCGGATAAATTATCTTCTTTATCCTTCAGAATTTTTCCCGTTCTTGCAGCTTCGTTGACAGCTCTTGTTAATGCCGTTCTCAATCCTACTAAATGAGTTCCGCCTTCAGCAGTGTGAATTAAATTTGCATACGTATAAATATGTTCTTGGTAACTGTCGTTATATTCAAGTCCCAAGTCGATTGAAACGTTATCACGTGTTCCGGAAAGAACTACGGGAGTGTCGAATAAAGGCATTTTGTCCCTGTCAATATATTTTACGAATGCTCCGATTCCTCCGTCATAAAAATATTCTCGTTTATCGTTCGTTCGTTCATCTTCAACTGAAATTCTCAAGCCGGGATTCAAAAATGCAAGTTCCTTAAATCTCGTCTTTAATGTGTCGAGTGAATGCTGGACGTTTTCAAAAATTTCTTTGTCGGCCAAGTATTCAATTCTCGTTCCCTGCCAGTCAGCTTTAACTCCTTCGGATAAATCTGTAACGGGGATTCCTCTTTCAAAGCGTTGTGTTTTTTCGATTCCGTCTCTTGCAATGGTTACGACAAGCCATTCTGACAAAGCATTAACAACTGAAACTCCGACACCGTGAAGCCCTCCCGAAACTTTATAAGCTCCGTCGCCGAATTTTCCGCCAGCATGTAAAACAGTCAAAACAACTTCGCTCGTAGGTCTGCCGTTATAAGGGTGGGGATCTGTAGGAATACCTCGTCCGTTATCCTGCACGGAAATACTTTCATCTTTGTGAATTTTAATTTGAATTTTGTTGCAGAAACCTGCCATTGCTTCGTCAACTGCATTATCGACAACTTCATAAACTAAATGATGCAATCCTCTCTCGGCAGTGTCTCCGATGTACATTCCCGGACGTTTTCTGACAGCTTCAAGACCTTCTAAAACTTTTATACTTTCAGCACCGTAATTTGATGTTTCCATTTTTTCTCCTTTTCAAATATAATTTCTTCATTAATATTCAGGAGGCATTATATCAAATTGAAACAGTCAACAAAGGTCAGAGTACGTTACGGCGAAACAGATAAAATGGGAGTAGCTTATTACGGAAATTATATGAATTGGTTTGAAGTCGGAAGATCGGATTTTTGCAGGGCAATGGGAAAAAGTTTTGCCGAATGGGAGAACGAAGGAATTTTACTTCCTGTTGTCGAAGCGTATTGCAGATATAAATCTTCATTACTATATGACGAAGAAATCGAAATCGAAACGACTGTAACAAAAATTTCAAAAGTCAGTGTTGTTTTCGAGTGCAAAATTTTTCACGCCGATTCAAAAAAACTTGCTGCCGAAGGTTACACAAAACACGCTTTCATATCGAAGGACGGAAAATTACTGCGGGACGGAAATAAATTAGAAGAATGGCTTAAAGAACTCTCCGAAAATAACGAAGAATAAAATTCACGTTTCACTTTTTGAATCACGTTTATAAAATTCTGCAATCACTACGAAAATTTAAGATTTTTGTAGTGGCAAATGTAGTGGCAAAAATTATTTTTTCCGGGAAAGTTTTTGAAGTGAAATTGTTGATTCATTATATCACTTAAAAAGGGAGAAACTCCCCCATGCGTACGAGGGAGTTCAAAAAAAAAGTTTATAGTAGTTTGGGAGTTAGTCCCGAAGGAGTACTCCTACCGAGACTGCAACTTTATAAATGATGTCGATTGTGTCCCGCAAATTTTCTAAACTGCTTCGGTCTGCGTATTTCACGGGAACGACTATGGTATCGCCGGGTTCAACTTGTGCGGAAAATCCTGGAGGTGCCTTCCATTGTTTGCTTGTCAACATTGCTGTATTTCTTGTAAGTTTTATGACTGTTCCATCGCTCTTAATGAGATATAACATTCTTTTATGTGCTGTCTTGATTGCTCCTCCCGAAGCATTCACGTAACTGTTGATGCTCATGTTTTTTCGATATGTCTGTGATGATGACGAATAAACCGCTCCCATGACATTAACCGTTAAAGGATTTTCGGGAATATGAATACTGTCTCCGTTTTGCAAAACATAATCCCATTCAGTGCCTATTATGTTTTTAGGAGTGTCGATAACTGTAACAACTCGGCCTATTATGTCAATATTTCGCAATCTGTTTATTAATTCAGAGCGTCTCCGATATTCTGCCGAATTTTCCTTTGTGCTGTCGTGCATTGCCTGAAGTAAATCAATTTCGAGCTGATCGGCCATGTTTGATAATGCGAGTTTCTGCTGTTCAGCTACACTCTTGCGGGTAAAGACTGCTCCCTTCAAAAATGCTTTTGACGTAAAACCTTCTGCATGTTCAATAAGATCTGAAATTCTTTCGCCCGGAAATAAATAATAAGTTCCCGGAGATTTAACCTCGCCCGTGATTGAAACTGTTACATGTCCCTGCCATTCAGGAATAATTTTTACGGCGATTTTGTCGTTAGCTTCGAGTGCAAGATTATTTGCGGGGTCTCCTTCAAGAGCTTTCTCAAGGTCAACGGTGAATCTTTCATGAACAGGCCCGTCGATTGAGGGTGTTATTCGGGTTATTATTGCCTTTTTCGATGAAACTGACGAAAGCCCTCCGCCTCTGCGGATAATTTCAGCGATTTTAGTTTGTCCGGGAATTATTGCGTAAGTTCCTGGACTCAATAACGATCCTGTTATAACTATCGTTGACGTAAAATTAAAAACAGGGTAAAGCCTCAAAATATCTCCGTCATGCAATTCAGTATCCTTAAATTCTTCGATTGTTCCCTCGATTGCACTTGCGTATGTGTGATCAACGATTTTGAAATATTGAATCCTTCCCGTGAAAGTCCGTGCGTTTAATCCGCCTGCAATATAAAGGAAATCTTCGGCCTTTGTAGTTCCGTTTAATTCATAAATTCCGGGCTGTTGAATCTCTCCTGCAATTCCGATTAATGAACCTACGGGAGGAATGTAAATTACGTCGCCTGCCTGAAGTCTAATATCCTGTGTTTTGTCGCCTTTCATGAGCATTGCGTACATGTCGAAAACGATTATTGTACGTCCGCCACGTTTTAATTCAATTCGCCTCATCGTTCCGTTTCCGTTAGGCCCTCCCGACGCTATAAGAGCATTAACCAAAGTTGAAAAAGACGAAATTGTGTAAGCTCCCGGCCGTCTTGCATTACCTGTAACGTAAACCATAATCGAACTCAAACGACCCATTGACAAGTGCATTTCGTAGCCTGTGTAATATTTGCTCAAACGTTGATTCAAAATGCTTTCGGCTTCGGCAAAAGTATAGCCCGCAAGTCTGACAGTTCCAATTCTCGGAAGTACGGCGGTTCCGTCTCGTCTGATTACAAAGTTATAATTTCCTTCTTCAGGAAATCCCCAAATGCTAAGAGTCATCTCATCGCCCACTGAAATTCTGTAATCCTGAGCAACAGGGATCGAGTCCATAGGTGCATAAGTTGAGGGAGGCCGTCTGAAAAATGACATTCCATAACGCGGCAAACGTCTGAAAAGTCTTCCGAAAGTATTTCCGCCTGTAGTTCCTGATTCGAGAATTTCATTAAAATATTCGTTGATTTCTTCTTCGGTTAAGGGAGTTTCTTCGTTGAAATCATCGTAATTATTATTTTCGTTTTCAGTTCGTTGACGGTCTCTTAAATTTTGCTCGAATAATTCCTGATTTTGAAAATGCTCCGGATCGTAATTTTCGTAGTTATTTAGATTGGGCGAATTATTTTGTCCCTGTTGATAGCCTTGTCCTTGAAAATCGCTGCCGTTATATCCGTTGTAATTATTGTAATTATTGTAAGTTGATGATGTTCCGTATGTCTGATTTTGAGATTGAGTCGGAGTCTGATTTTGAGTTTGTGGGTTTTGATAAACTGCCGCAGAATATGCCTGACCATGAATCAAAATTGAAATTATAACAAAACATGATATAATAAAAAATTTTAGCTGAAGTTTAAGGTGTTGGAAATTCAGTATACAAGCCTGCTGTGCTGTGCTGTGCTGATTCTATACACAAACATACTCTTTTGTCAAGTTCCTTTCATATTTTTATTTCATTTATTTCATTTATTCATAAATTTTTGATTTCCAATTACGATAAATTAAGTATAGCATATTATACAAGTATTAACCCCTCTGTCAAACAAATAAACGGAGGGGTAAGGCGGAGTTACATAAAAACTTCAGCGGCTCCGTGTTCGTCCCATTTGATAACACACTTCAAAGGTTCGATAATTTGATCCTGATACATCACAGGCCACAAAGTATCTTCTTCATCGTTCAAAATATAAAATGTGTATCTGTTTTTGTCCGAGTTTTCAAAGTCCTCACGCAAAACATGAACATCAATTTCGCCTCTTGAGATGTCGGTAATCGGTTTAAGCATTTCGCTCCAAAGTTTTTTTTCGGATTCAGGCAGCATTTCGATTACATCACGTTTAATACTTTCTTCGTATTCACCTGCAAGTTCAGGCTTGTAATTTTCGGGCTCCGGAATTTCATCAGGAATTTTTACGGACTCTGGCTCCGGTTCAGTTTTTTGCTCCGGTTTTTCTTCAGGTTTTTGCTCGGGCAAAATTTCAGTTTTAACTTCGATTATCGGCTCAGGTTTTTTAGTTTGAACGTCAGAAGTTTTTATCCTTTTCAAAAATTCTTTGGTAATATTCTCGTAACCTTCTGCACCTTTGGATTTTGGATCGTACTTGAAAATTGAAACGCCGACACTTGAAGCCTCAACAAATTTCACGGTCGGACTGACATAATTTTCAAAAACGACATCGCCGAAATTTTTTTGAACTTCCTCATAGATTTTTCTTGAAATATATAATCTCGGATTGTAATTAGTCATCAAAATTCCTGCGATTTCAACTCTGTTTCCGAGTCTTTCACTCAAAATGTCAAGCGAACCATCAAGCAGTCTTAAACCGAATAAACTGTAAAATCCGCCGTCCATTGGGACAATAATTTTGTTGCAGGCAGCAAGGACATTCCTTGTAAAAATTCCAAGCTGAGGGGGACTGTCAAGCAAAATATAATCGTATCTGTCAGGGTCGATTTTTTCCAAAGTTTTACGCAAAACTGAATCGCTGCTCAATGCTCCTTGAGTGTTTAATTCGGCCATTACGAGATTCAAAGAACTTGGGATAATGTCAACGCCTTCTTTGTTTTGAACAATATCGTCCCAAGATGCTTCACCTGTTAATAAATCAAAAACCTGCGGGTCTTGAGATGACGGAGTAACGCCGAATCCTGCACTCAAATTGCTTTGAGGATCCATGTCGATGACAGCAACTTTTTTACCTTTTTTTGCGATCCCGACAGCAATATTAATACATGCAGTAGTTTTTCCGACTCCGCCTTTGAGATTGCAAAATCCTACCGTAATCAATTAGTTATTTCCCCTGCCTTTGTATAAAAGATTCAACTTCAGAATTTTTGTGAACGCTCAAACTTTGCTTGTAAAGTTCCAACGCCTCTTTTGTTTTTCCTGCTTTGAAAAGTGCGTTTGCGTCGTTGATTAATTTATTTGCTGCTTCAACTGCGTCTCTGTCTTTAATAATTCCGTCAAGTTTAGCAACCCATTTTCTTAAATCATCGGAAGGTGAAATACTCAAAGCCTTTTTGTAAAGTTCGAGAGCTTCATCGATATTTCCCTGTGAATATAATTCGTCGGCATTTTGAGAAATTTTTTGTGCGTCAATCCTTGTACCGATTCCGAAATCTTCTGCACCTCTGATTACAGCGTCGGGAGCAAGTCTCGTGTTTCGGCTTAACTGTTGGATTCTCTGCTTGGCATTATCATTTTCCCAAACTTTCATACTCTCTGTGTAACGTTTCAAGGCTTCCTGATTATTATTTCGTCTCTGTAAGTCCTGGCCTTCTCTGTAAAGTGCGTTGGCTTGTCGTTCACGTCGTGAAATAACGCTTTGAAGTTCATCAATATGCTGTCTTAACGTTGCATCAGGGTTGCTCATTATACTTGCTGAATAATGATTTAATGCGTCCTGTAATTTTCCCTCGCGTTCAAGAGTATTTCCCTCGCCTGCGTATTTGTCAGCATCAGCAATTAAAGTTAAACGGTTTTTAATTCTTTCAACTCTTTCTGAAACTGCATCGGACGGCCAAATTTCAAGACTTTTAGCGTAATATTCTAAAGCGTCCTCGTACATGTTTTCATTGTCATAAGCTGAAGCAGTATCACGAAGCCAATTCGCCTGCTGTTGTAAAACTCTCTGCTCATTAACTTTTTCTTCGATCGCTCTAATTTCTTCGTCTCCGTTGTCTAATGGCCAGATAACTTGTGCGGATCTCAAATTCTTTAATGATTCTTCATATTTTTTATTAGAGTCTAAAGTTTTAGCGTCTGCACGTAATTTTTCAGCTTTTGTGAATCTCGCAAAATTCGTATTCATTGCTCTTAAACCTTCGACAATTTCTGAATCTCTCGGTGAAAGATTTACGGCCTTTTTAGCATTTTCGACGGCTTCGGCATAATTTTTGCTTTCCCAAAGAGCCTGCGATCTCTGCCAACTGTTCCATGCTTCACGCTGATTATTTGACTCTTCAAACGTTGAGACGGGCAATGAAATTTTGACTTTGCTTTCACCGCTTCCAAGTTTTATACCGGAAGAATTGAAAGCCGTTACATAAATTTCACTTTCTCCAATAGTTCCACGTCTGATAAAAATTTCGCTGTTATCCTGACTTAATAATGCCGTTGCAGCGTCGCTGTTCCATTTGAAAGTATGTTCGCCTTTGAACGCAGGATTTAACGATGCACGAATCTTTAACGGTGAATTTGCGAGCAAAACATCGGGACTTAACACATAATTTGAACGTTTTGAAGCGTCCCATAAAGTTAAAGGCTTATCAATTACGACGGCAATATCAATCTGAAATTCTTTAGGATTAACCATGATTTCAGAATTTGAAACTTCGTTACCCTCACGATCCAGGAATGACGCAAAAACTTTTATCGGCTCTGTGTCAAGAGGAGTGAAAGCACATTCCATACCGCCTGCACGTAATAAAATTCTGTCAGGATTTTTTCCCGTTGTAGGATTTACAGACCAAGCAACTGAACCGCCGTTTGGAACTTGCGAGGCAGCAGCAGATAACACAACCTGTTCTCCTACATGGGCATCACCGTTTAGAATTATTGACTCTGAAGCAGCGAAAGATACTGCACTGAATAGAAATAAAACAAATAACGACAGAATAAAACTTCGAGAAAATTTTATATACATGAAAGAAATTCCTCCCTTTTGATTTCAAAATTTATAATTACAGCATTTATTTTTCGACCTTAATTATATAATATGTAGCAATGATAAAGTTATTTTAAGGAGAGATTAAATTTTTTAATGAATGATTTTTATTCTTACGGGCTCCGAAAAGAATTGTTGAACGCACTCAAGGAACACGGATTTGATCAGCCTATGGAAGTTCAGGACAGAGTGCTTTCGGAGGATTGGAACAGTGATTTAATTGTAAAGGCGAAAACAGGTTCGGGAAAAACATTAGCGTTTCTTTTGCCGTTATTGCAGGAAATTAAAATCGGTGAGAGAAAACCGCAGATTTTAGTTCTTGCTCCGACTCGTGAACTTGCTCAACAAACTGCTGACGAAGCGGAATTTTTAGGGAAATTTTTGAGGATTTCGGTTGCTTCATTAGTCGGCGGAATGGATATTTATCCTCAATTAAGAAATTTGAATCACGGTGCAGCGGTTATTGCGGGGACTCCGGGAAGAGTCAGGGATCATATTCAACGTGGAAGCCTTGACACATCGGAAATTCACAGCGTAGTTTTAGATGAAGGCGATTTAATGCTTGACATGGGATTTCGTGAGGAACTTGAATCGATTCTTGATGCAATGCCTGCCGGGAGACGCTGGTTATTTTCAGCTACAATGCCGCTGGAAGTCAGAAATCTCGCAGAAAATTATTTGACTTCGCCAATAACTCTTTCAGTTGATGATGAATTTACACAGCACGAAGATATTTTTCACAAGGTTTATATGATTCCTTCAAACAAAAGATTCGAGGGGCTTGTCGATATTTTATTATGGGAACACCCAACGAGGAGTCTTGTTTTCTGCCATACAAAAATGGAATCGATCGAAATTGCTCAAAGATTACAGGATCACGGATTCAGTGCGGCGGCTTTGCAGGGAGATATGACTCAAAACGAACGTAACGCTGTCTTGGCATCATTCAAATCCGGGTCAGTTCCTTGTCTTGTCGCAACAAACGTCGCTGCTCGAGGGCTTGATATTGAAGGAGTGAGTCATGTAATTCAATTAGGATTGCCTGACGATGTCGAAACTTTTATTCACAGGAGCGGACGAACAGGGAGAGCCGGCCATGAAGGAATAAATTTAGTTTTGATTTCGCCTCCCGAAGCAGGAAGATTTAAGGATATGTTGAGGGGAACGGAAATTAAAACTGAATGGCTTAACATTCCCGACATCGAAAAAATCAGGTCTGCCTGGAGAGACTCTGCGGAACAGGAAATTTTTGCTGCACCTATCGATAAAGATTTTGGGGATTGTGTCGAATGGGCTTCGGACTTAATGAAACGTGCTGAACCTAAAATTTTAATCGCGAAACTGCTTTCAGTTTTGAGTGCGAGAAATAAAGGTTACAGCCTTGACAAAGAACTTAAAAACGAACAGGAACGTAGAAAGAGAAAACCTGCTTCAAGAACTTCAACGCCTAAATCAAAAATTAAATCAGGCTCTAAACCCAAAGGATTTTTCAGGAGATTCAGGAGCGTTAAAGGCAATCCCAACACCGGACAGATATTAAACGCAATGTGTACGGCTTTGAAAGTTGAACGGGACGAAATCGGAGCAATCAGAATGCGGGATAATTATATTTTAGTTGAGTTAATGCCTTTAGCTTTGTCGAAATTGGATCAGGCAAAAGCAGGGTTAATGAAATTCGGACTTCACGAAGACGAAGAAAAACAAAAACGCACAAGACGATAAATCGCAGTGGAGGGGTCAAAATACAAATTGCACGAGAACCATATAAAATATCGTTCCGAGTGTGATGCTTAAAAGTGTATTTCTCCTCCAAGAATGTAACAAAATTACTGAAATCCCGGCGATAAATTCAGGCAGACCGTTTGGATATTTAAGAAGATTAACGCCTTTCAAACAGTAAACTACAAGCATTGTCATCACTGAATAAGGCAAAACACGGCCGAGATACAAAATAAATTCGGGACGCTTCTTTCTGAACGCAATAAACGGAATAAAACGTAAAAGTGCTGTCAAAGCTCCCGAAATTATTACAACATAACCTGCGTGAATATCAAACATTTTTTCCTTTTCCCCTGACCATGAATAATGAAATTGTGATTAAAGCCATTGAAGGCACTAAAAAATTTTCCGCTCCGAAGATTAACAGACAAATTAAACTTGCCGAAAAACCGATTAATGCAGGCGTATGATTTTCAGAATTTAACCATTGCTCCGTGCATATGATTAAAAATAATGATGTCAAAGAAAAATCAATCCCCCTCGAGTCAAACGGCAGAAATTCTCCCAGAACAGCCCCTAAAACACTTCCCGTAATCCAGTATGAATGATCCAGTAGTGAAACCCAGAAACAGTAATCGGGATTAATTTGCTCAGTTGCAGAAACAAGCGAATACGTTTCGTCAGTCAAGGCATAAATCAGGTAAAATTTTTTGAGTCCTTTAATATTTTTGTAGCGTTCAACCATTGATATTCCGTAAAATAAATGTCTTGCTCCACTCATCACGGCCGTAATAGCAGTGTTAATCAGTGAAGGATCTGAAAATAATTCAATCGCCATGTATTGCATGGTTCCGGAATAAATTGCTAAGCACATCGCAAAAGCCCACACGAAATTATAGCCTTTAGTACTCAACAAAATCCCGAAGCCTATCCCCAGCACGATATAACCTGCCATTACGGGCAATGTATCTCTGAACGCCTGAAAAAAAGAATTTTTCATCATGAATTTATTGATTCAAGCCGGCTGAATAATTCTTCTTTGTCATGACCCAAGATTAATGTTAATGATGTTGCGGATCTGTCAGAATGCACTAATCTTTCGTTTGTAATTCCGCAAAGTTCTGCCAGAGCCATTGCTGCCTGTCTTGCTTCCTCGCCTCCGTCAGGTGAATAAATTATGCTGCTGGCTTTGTAGTCATAATGTTTTGCGTTTCCTGTGTATGGAACTTCAATCCCAATTCTCTGGAAAATCTGTGCTGCCCTTCGTCCGATTCCCTTTTCGCCGTCTCCGTTCAAAATTCTTATGCTGACAATCTGATCCCTTAATGACGAAATTTTATCGCTGTCAAACTCCGAATAATCTTCAGTTGAAGGTTCAATGTCGAGTTTTAATTCTTCCTTTTCTTCAAGCGAAAATTCTTCAGACGGTGGAAGTTTTGCCGATAACTGCAAAGAAAATGCGTTATTGTCTAAAATCCAGTAACTTATGCTCTTGTAAGAACCTGAACGGCCGGGAGCCATGAACATTTTTATTCTGTCGGGAGGGAGCGAATTTGCAAACTGCATTAACTTCAAAGCCTCCAAAGGTGCTAAATCAGTGTCTACAGCGTCCATGACTTCATTAACGAGTGCAGGAATTTTTGTGATTATCATCGGAGATTTTAATTTTTTAATTACGATGTCGATAAATTTCTGCTGTCTTTGAACTCTCCCGATGTCTCCCAAAGGATCATGACGAAATCTGACATAACCTAATGCGGTTTTTCCGTCCATATGCTGCTGACCCTTTTTGATGTTGATAAATAATTTTCCGGAGTAATCGTTGTAATGCAGATTTTTATCAACGTAAATGTCAATTCCTCCGATAGCGTCAATAATTCGAGGAAAACTCTGATAATTAACTTTAACGAAATAATCAATCGGAATCCCCGTTAAATTTACAAGAGTCTCCCGCAGTAATTTTATTCCGCCGTAAACATAAGCATGATTAATTTTGTCCCAGCTCCTGCCAGGTATGTAAACTCTTGAATCTCTCGGAATCGATGCAATTCTTAATGCTTTATTTTCAGCGTCGAAAATTGCAAGTGCTATAGCGTCTGTTCTCGAACCTCCGTCAACGTTATCAAGGCCGACAATTAAAACACTCAAACTCGATCTTGATGTGCCTGATGATTCTTCTTCGGAATTATCGGAAACTGCAAGCTCAGTGTCATTATTTTCATCTTGAACTCTAACTTTAGGCTGAGTTTTATTTTGCTGCTGTTGAGTTTTAGGTATCGGCAGGGGATTAGGATCGTGCAGAACTTCCATTAAACGAAACGCTGCACCTCCCATTAATGAAGATATGACGGCAAAAATTATCCCCAAGATTTTCAAAAATTTCATGTTAAATAAATCACCTCAATTAAATTTTATAAAGTTTATTCGATTCAATATATATTTCAACAAGGTGAGGCACTAAAAACCTTATACCTTTTCCGAGTCTTGAACGTTCGCGAATTTCAGTGCTTGATATTGCGAACTGGGGAATCTCGATATATTTTAACTTATCACGAATGAATTTAGGCAGAGTTTCGATTTCGTCAACAGGATACCCCGGCCTTCTCGCAGTAACAAGAGTGCATAAATCCGGGATCTTTTCATATTCAAACCATGACGTTATCGAAAGCATTGCATCAAGTCCCGTAATGAAATATAAATCTTCGGTTTTAATTCCTGACGCTAAAAATTCTCTTAAAGTATCTACTGTGTGAGTAGGTTCTTTTCTGTCAATTTCGATCCTTGAAACTGAATATTCAATTACTCCCGCAGTAGCTAAAAGTGTCATGGCATATCTATCTTCGGCAGGAGTAATATTATTTCCGCGTTTATACGGAGGATCGCCGGTGGGAACGAAAATTAATCTTTCAATTCCTAAATTAATTCTTGCTTCTTCGGCAGCTAACAAATGTCCGTAATGAATGGGATCAAATGTTCCTCCCATAATTCCGATTTTCATTTTTTACGTTACAATTTCCGGTTCAAAATCAAATTCGACATCGCCAATATAAACTTTGTCGCCTTCCTTAGCCCCTGCAAGTTCGAGAGCTTCCTCAACGTTCAGAGCTTTTAACAGTCTCGAAAATTTCTGCAAAGCATCTTCGTGTTCAAAATTAATGCGAGCTACTGACTTTTCAAAATTTTCATGTTCAACCCTAAAACTTCCGTCAGCCTGTTTAATTATCGAGACGAAATTATTTTTGCGTTTTCTTGGCTTGATTGTGATGAGTTCACCGCTAAAAGCCTCTCCGTTTAATGGGAAGAGTGAATCGGAGTTGTCGGAGGGTGAAACTTTCGGCGAAATTCTGACAAGCTCTGCAACACTTTTAATCAGCTCCGTTATATTTTCGCCCGTTAAAGCACTCACAGCCATATAACGCAAAGAATTTTTTTCAGCTTCGGCTTTCAACAATTCGGAATTTTTTTCAGTTCCTTCAATGTCGATTTTATTTCCGATTACGATACATGGCCGAGATGCTAAATCAGCTCCGTATTCTTTGAACTCGTTTATTAAGGCGTTAAAAGTTTCGACGGGATTATCCTGTGAAAGATCTATGACGTGCAGCAAGATTCGAGTCCTTTCGACATGCCGCAAAAATTGTAATCCGAGTCCCTTGCCCTCGTGAGCTCCTTCAATCAGTCCCGGTAAATCAGCAATTACGACTTTTGCATCGTCAACTGAAAGAACACCCAAATTCGGCGTAAGAGTCGTGAAGGGATAACCTGCAATTTTAGGTTTTGCACCGCTAATGGCCGATAGAATACTTGATTTCCCAGCATTAGGAAAACCAGCAAGCCCGACATCAGCAATTAATTTTAATTCAAGAATTAAATTTCGTTCTTCCCCTTCGTCTCCTTTTTCGGCAAATTTCGGGGCACGTCTCTGAGAGTTTGCAAAGTGTGAGTTGCCTTTTCCGCCTCGTCCTCCGTTAGCAGCGATAAAACTTTGTCCGGGTTCTGTTAAGTCGGCGAGTAATTTTTTATCATCACGATCAAAAATTAAAGTTCCGCAAGGCACAAAAATTTTCAAGTCTTTACCGTTTGAACCTGTTTTCATTGCACCTGCACCGTGTCCAGCGTGTCCGGCCTGAAAACGTCTGTCATATTCAAAATCTGCAAGGGTTACAATTCCTCCGACAGCTTCAATGATAACGTCTCCGCCTTTTCCGCCATCACCGCCGTCGGGGCCGCCTTTAGGAACGAATTTTTCACGCCTGAAACTTAAAGCACCGTTGCCGCCGCGACCAGCTTTAACAAAAATTTCAGCAATATCTACAAATTTCATACTTCAAATATAAAAATAACCCCATTCAGGGGTGTGAAACGATTTCGATTTATTCAGCTTCAACAGGTAAAACTGAAACAAACCTTCTCGAACGGCTTGTGTGATAGTCAACTTTTCCGGGAACTAACGCAAACAACGTGAAATCTCTTCCAAGTCCGACATGTTTGCCGGGGTGAATTTTTGTTCCGCACTGTCTGACTAAAATACTTCCCGCGTTTACTGTCTGGCCTGCGAAAACTTTAATTCCTCTGTATTTCGGTTTGCTGTCTCTTCCGTTGGTTGAGCTTCCCTGACCTTTTTTGTGTGCAAAAAACTGTAAATCAAAATTGAATTTCATAACTTTTTCTCCTCATAAAAAATCTTAATGTAATCGGAATTTTGTTGTGCAATCTGCTTTAACGATTCTGAAACAGTATTTGTCAAAACATTAATTTTTGAATCAAATTCTTTCGGCCATGTAATTTTAATTAAAGGGATTTTGTCATTAATTTCACATTCAAGACCGTTAATTTTAGCAATTTCACTCAATCCGAGAACGAGCGACTGCATTAAAACGCTTACGGCTGAACAG
Source organism: Synergistaceae bacterium (assembly GCA_017449135.1). Taxonomy (GTDB): domain Bacteria; phylum Synergistota; class Synergistia; order Synergistales; family Aminobacteriaceae; genus JAFUXM01. The sequence continues at coordinate 26,957 of JAFSKE010000055.1, read as the reverse complement.
ATAATGTCGCTGCCTTTTTCAGAATAACCCGAATGACCTTTTGACTCGATTCCGATTAAAATTTTGTCTTGAAAAAATAACCTGATATTAATCAAAAATTTTTATGCTTCGATATTTCTGATTACGACTTCAGTAAAATATTGTCTGTGTCCGTGCATTTTACGAATATTTTTCTTGCTCTTGTACTTGAAAACAAGAACTTTGTCAGCACGAGCCTGTTTTACGATTTCCGCCGTAACTCTTGCACCGTTTACATAAGGATTTCCGAATTTTGTTTCAGTTCCTTCACCGCCTACAGCGATGATTTTGTCGAAAATTACTTCAGTGCTTGTTTCTCCAGGAATCTTTTCGATTCTGAATTTGTCGCCAACGCTTGCACGGTATTGTTTACCGCCGGTTTCAATTACTGCATACATTATAAAAATTTTCCTCCTGACGCTGATAAAAGGCTTCACAAAATAAAAACGTGAATTAAATTTTGCCTTAATCATGCGAGATTTTATACAACGGGATTATAACACAAGAATACTACAAATTATCGGGGCCGAAGCTCAGAGGTAAAAGTTCTTCAAGTTTTTTTTCGATGTAATCATCAGGACTTTTTGCAAGAATTATGAGTAAATCTTTAGGATCTGAAAACTCTCTCATTGATTGACGGCATACACCGCAGGGAGGACTGAAATCTGAATTTACTCCGCCTGCACCGCCTACAATAGCTATTGCGACAATGTGTCTTTCACCTTCACATACTGCACGGTTTATTGCGTTCATTTCGGCACAAACTCCGACAGGGAACGAAGCATTTTCAACGTTTGCACCGGTATAAATTTTCCCCGAATCACAAAGAACAGCAGCAGCTACATTAAATTTTGAGTAAGGAGCATAGGATTTTGATTGAGCTTCGAGAGCCTTTTGAATAAGCTCTTTTCTGTTAATTTCGACATCTGCCTGAGCAGTTGAAACAAAAGCTATTAAAGCAACAAATAAAACAAACATTTTTTTCATGAAAATCTCACCTTTCAATTAAATTTTAGTCTTTACCAAAAACAGCGAGCCAGACACAGGGAATTTCCGTTGAAGTTTTTATAACTCTGTGTTTTTTATGTTTAGGAATGAATAAATAATCTCCTGCCGACAAATTAATTTTTTCGTTTTCAAAATCAAGTTCGGCATTTCCCTGCAAAACTGCAACCCATTCCCACTCGTCCTGATCGTACCAGAAATTTTCGGGCGACGAATGACCTTCGGATATTATTCTTTCAATTCTGACCGAAGGAGTCGAGACAAGAGTTTCAAAAAATTCTTCGGGCTGTCGTTTAACTTGGGTAAAAATATTTTGAGTGAGCATTTTTACACGGTAACGGTTGGTTTTGCATTCATTTTCAAATCGATTAACCTTTCAACATCTTCAATGGTGAGTTGAGGTTTTCTGATGTTGCGTAAAAATTTCTCTGTTGTCGGCAATATTCCTGCAATAGCTATAACAGTAGTGAGTATTGCAAATCCCCAATATACGACTGTTTCAAGAGTTCCGAGTTTATAATCAAGCCCGTCAACACGACCTTCCAATTTTGCCATACGCTCAGACAAAGCCGAAACTTTATCAGACAAATTTGTAATGTCATTTTCAATTTTATCAAGTTTCACCATAATTCTTTCCAACGTAGAATTAATATTCTGTATGTGAACTTCAAAGACATCTTTACGAACATAAACATCATCAGACACTGCACAATAAGAAGCCGACGCAAAAACTGCGATTAACAAAATTGCAAACAAAAATTTTTCTCTCATTTTTAACACCTCACTAAAAAAATTTCCCCCTATGGCTTTTAATATACCATAAGGGGAAAAATGATTTTTCGCAAAAATTATTTTATGCTGCTTCGATTTTTGTTACATCGTAACCGGCTTCGTCAATAGCATTTTTAATCGCTTCGTCCGAAATGTCTTTTGAAAGTGTAACGACCGCTGAATTTTTTTCGAGACTCACATCAGCACTATTAACACCGTCAAGACCTTCAAGAGCTTCTTTAACGTGTTTAACGCAGTTTTGACAGCCCATGCCTTCAATGTGAATTAACTTTTTCATGGCCTAAGCTATCCTTTTTGATTCAGGTGCGTAAACCCTGATGTAGTAAATAGCAAAGCAAATAACAGCAAAACCGATTCCGATTCCGTAAGCTGTCATTCTCGGAAGCATTAAATAACACTCAGGTGCAAGGCAGAAATATGTAACGCTTACTGCACTCATGAAAGTTGCGGGGATTGCTGCAATAAATCCTTTTCCTGCTCCGACAAATCTGCAAAGATAAACTGCTCCTGCCCATAATGCGATCATTGCAAGAGTCTGGTTTGACCATGAGAAATATCTCCAAACGATTGAATAATCAGCTAATGAAATGAAATATCCTGCTGCCAATAACGGAAGAGCTAATGCAAGTCGAGGCGTAAAACCTTTCTGATCAATCTTGAACCAGTCAGCAAGGGTTAATCTTGCACTTCTGAAAGCTGTATCGCCTGACGTAATCGGACATGCAACAACTCCGAGAATTGCTAAGATACTTCCGATTGGGCCAAGAAGTCCGATTGAAATTTCATAAACTGAGTTAGGGTTGCCGCCTTTAATTTGTGCAAGTGCTTCGGTTGTGAATTTCGTTAAATCTCCGCCGATTCCTGTGTTGTAGAATGCAATTCCTGCCGATGCCCAGATTAAAGCGATAATTCCTTCAGCTACCATTGCTCCGTAAAATACAAATCTTCCCTGACGTTCACTCGTTAAACATCTTGCCATTAACGGGGACTGTGTTGCATGGAATCCTGAAATTGCGCCGCAAGCAACCGTTATGAACATTAAAGGCCAAATCGGCTGATTAGCTGCGTCAGGGTGCATGTTGTAAAGCCCTTCCCATAATTCAATCATGGGTTTTGCTCCTTCAACACCCTGTGTGAATTGAATGTGATTGTAAACTGTCATTCCGCCGATTCCAAGAGCCATGAAGATTAAGCAAAGTCCGAACAAAGGATAAATTTTTCCGATTAATTTGTCGATCGGTAAAAGTGTTGCAAGGAAGTAATAAACAAGAATTACAATCGTTAAAATCTTTGTCCAGTCTTTAATGCCATATCCCCAGAGTTCTGTTGATGCTGCTGCACCGCCGGAGACTGCACCTGTTCCCTGAACGAATAATCTTGCAAGCAAACCTGCAGGGCCTACCATAAAGACTACTCCGACCATTACGAGCAAAACAACCGAGAACAATCTCATAACCTGAAGCATGAAACCGCCAAGATATTTTCCCGTAATTTCAGAAACGCTCGCACCGTCATTTCTGATTGAGAGCATTCCGACGAGATAGTCATGAACTCCGCCCGCTAAAATCGTTCCGAAAACGATCCATAAATAAACCTGAGGCCCCCAGATTGCACCTGACAAAGCACCGAATATCGGCCCAAGTCCTGCAATGTTGAGAAGCTGAATCAAAAACGCTCTGCCAGGAGTAATAGCAACGTAGTCAACTCCGTCAGGGTGAGCAACGCAGGGTGTTTTTCTGTCGTCCGGTGCAAAAACTTTGTCAACGATTGCGCCGTAAATACAATAGCCAAGAATTAAAATCACAAGGCCGCCTAAAAACGAATACATCTAAAATTCTCCCTTCTGAGATTTTTATTTATGATAGTATGTATACGAAGTAAATTTTACTCAATTTATGATTTTAAGCAAGAATGAGGATTAAATTTTATGCAAATTTTAACTGTTTTTACTCAATGGCTCGTTGATACAATCGGAAAAATGGGTTACACGGGAATTATCTCGTTAATGTTTCTTGAATCGTCGTTTTTCCCTTTTCCAAGTGAAGTTGTAATGCCTCCCGCAGGTTATTTGGCCTGGAAGGGCGAAATGTCTTTAACACTTGTATTATTATCAGGAATTTTCGGAAGTATTTTAGGAGCGTTGTTTAATTATTGGCTGGCAGTGAAATTGGGAAGGCCGTTTTTGTTGAAATACGGAAAATATTTTTTCATTTCTCAGGAATCAATCGAAAAAGCCGACAAATTTTTCCAGAAACACGGACACATCAGCACATTAGTAGGGCGATTATTGCCTGTAATACGTCAATATATTTCGCTTCCAGCAGGAATTTCAAGAATGCCGTTAAAAACATTTACGATTTTTACGACGATCGGAGCGGGAGTTTGGGTTGTAGTTTTAACTTTTGCAGGGTATTTTCTCGGAGAACATCAGGAATTATTGAAGGAATATTTACATGTAATTTCGATTTCGTGCATTGCATTGGCCTTAATAATTGCATTGGGATATTATTTTGTCTGGAAGGGAAAAAATAAAAAATGAGCGGTATCGGCGGAATTACGTTAAAAGGAATGGAAGCACTGCCTGTTGAAGTCGAAGTTGAAATAACTCAAGGCATGTTTTCGGTTTCGATTGTAGGAATGGCTGACACTGCCGTAAAAGAATCTCGCGAACGTGTTAGGGCTGCTTTGCGTTCATTAGGAAGGAATTTAAGGGGACGAATTTCCGTTAATCTTGCTCCTGCCGACATTCCCAAAGAAGGTGCGTTATTAGACTTGCCCATAGCACTTGGAATGCTGAAAGCAACGGGAGATTTAACAAATTGTCCGAGAGCCTTATACATGGGAGAGCTTGCACTTGACGGGAGATTGAGACGTGTCAGGGGTGCTGTACCTGCTGCATTTTTAGCGAAAAAGTTAAATATTCCTTTGTATGTTCCGAGCGAAAATTCAGAGGAAGTCGCACTGGTTAAAGGTGTTGAGGCTTATTGTGCTGACAGTCTGGCTGAATTGGTCGAAATGCTTTCGGGAGTTGAAAAACCTCGTCCCGTAATTCCTGCTTATATTCCTGAAACTTTGCCGAATGTCGACAGTGATTTTGAGGATATTAAAGGCCAATTAATAGCACGCAGAGCAGCAGAAATCGCAGCAGCAGGACATCATAATTTATTGCTTGTAGGTTCGCCCGGCAGCGGAAAAACATTAATAGCAAGGTCAATCGCAGGAATTTTACCGCCATTAACAGATGATGAATTAGTCGAAACACTTTTAGTCCGAAGTACTTTAGGAATGGAGACAAAACCGACTCGAGAAAGACCTTTCAGAATTGTACATTTTACGGCAAGCACGGTATCAGTCTGCGGAGGAGGAAATAATTTAAGACCCGGCGAAGTTTCATTGGCACATCGGGGAGTTTTGTTTTTGGACGAATACACGGAATTTCGCAGGGATTTGACGGAAAGTTTGAGAGCTCCGATTGAAGACGGATTTATAACGGTGAGTCGTGCGACAGGTACAGTAACATATCCTTCAAGAGTGTTATTAATTTTGGCGGCGAATCCGTGTGCCTGCGGATATTATGGCGACCCAACGACAAAATGCACATGTTCAGCGACAGATCTTGAAAGATATAAACGCAAATTGTCAGGCCCCATAATGGACAGAATAGATTTGAAAATTGAGGTACCGAGATTAACGCCGGAAGAGTTATTATCATTCGACAACAGAGGGAAAAAACCTGAATCGAGTGCCGTAATTCGTGAAAGAGTGATAAAAGCCCGAAAAATTCAACAGGAACGCTGGAAAGAATTTAATCTGACATGCAACGCCGAATTGCCCGAAAAATTAGTGAAAAGGTATTTAACTTTGAGCGACGAAAACAGGAAATTTTTAGCTGACATGGCCGAGAAGTTTAATTTATCTGGACGAGGGTTAAGTCGAGTGTTAAAAGTTTCGAGAACTATTGCAGACCTTGCGGGAGAAGAGGAAATATTGAAAAAACATCTTGCTGAAGCATTAATGTATCGTCAGAATAAATAACGATATTCGCAAAGTTTAGTTTGATATAATAAATTTTACGAGGGAGTCCCGGGTGAGAAGCAGGGCTCATCGTCCAAACGGGGAGTCGCCCTGTAGAATCGAGGTGAAAGCGATGTCTCACAAGAGAGACTCAAAACGCACCGAAAAGAAGCAGCGGCGAAGCATCCTTGACCGGATCGATAAGATCGTCGCTGCTCTTTACTGGTTTGTTAAATTAGTCTTAATGTTAATAGACTGGTTTAATAAATAGACCGGTGAAATCTAAATTTTTCGCAGAAGTAGCTAACTCCCTCACCGCTCTTCTGCTTCTTAAATAACATTTTATCACATTAACATCATGAATTTTTTACAAAATAGTCTTTGATATAATAAATTTTACGAGGGAGTCCCAGATAAGAAACAGGGCTCATCGTCCAACGGGGAGCCGTCCTGTAGAATTGAGGTGGAAACATGCCCCAAACAAAAGGCAAACGAAAAACCAAAAGAAAACAGCGACGTTCGATCCTCGCGTGGATTGACAAAATCGCCGCTGCAATCTTTTGGGTCGTGAAGACTATTCTATTACTTATAGACTGGTTTACCCGTTAATTTAGGGTGTAATTCACGAAATTTAGGGGTCTGCTAACTCCCTCACCGCTGCCCCTATTTTATCACATTAACCTCACGAATTTTTTGCCTGTTCTCTCAGCACTCTTCGCAAAATTTTTCCAGTCCCTGATAATGGAAATTCATTCACAAATTCAACGCTTCTTGGAACTTTGAAATGTGCAAGTCTTTCCTTCGCAAATTTTATGATGTCTCTGTCGGTTGCTTCTTTACCTTCTTCAAGCTGAACGTATGCCTTCGGGATTTCTCCGTTAATGTCGTGATGAACTCCCACAACTACGGCTTGATGTACGGCTGGGTGTTCCGCTAAAACTTTTTCGACTTCCTGAGGGTAAACGTTAAATCCTCCGACTATGATAATATCCGTTACTCTGTCTAAAATGCTAACGTAACCGTCATCATCAAATCTTACATAATCGCCCGTGTTGAAAAATCCGTCTGCGTCAAATCTTTCTGCCGTTATTTCAGGTGCGTGCAAATATCCAGGAGTTACTGAAGCCCCTTTAACCCACAAAACGCCCTCTTTGCCTTCGATGATTTCGCCGTCGTGATTTTTAAGTTTGTATTCATAACCCGGAATTATAGGCCCTGATGTTCCGGTGTGTTGAGTTTCGCAATCGTGATTCATGCAAAGTACCGGCGATGTCTCAGTTAATCCGTATCCTTCCATAACGTCCCGCCCTAAAAGTTTTAACGCCTGTTTGTGAACGTTAGGGCTTAATCTGTCTCCCCCTGTGCAGATAACTCTTTGACGGGATAAAATTTCAGGTTTGATTTTTCCCTTCTCAACTGCCATTAACAAATATGAAAGCATTGCAGGAACTATATACATTATTGTTGTAGGGGCTTCGGCGATTGCTTTCACGGCTTTTTGAGGCGGTAAAAATGCAGGGGCGATTGCAATTTTTGCTCCGATATACAACGGCAGCATTGTCGCACATGTGTAACCGAATGAATGAAAATTCGGCAAAACCGTTAAAAATGTATCGTCCTCGTTTAACGGATAAACTGTTTCTTTTGTCGCTTTACAGTTGCTGATTAAATTTCCGTGCGTCAATGGAACTGCTTTAGGGTTTCCGGTCGTTCCTGACGTTGCAAAAATCACTGCGTAATCTTCTGTGTCAGATTCTTGAGTTTTCCCTGTGAATGCAGGAAGAGATACGCTGTCAATATCGCATGTTATAAACGGCCATGAATCCGAAATCTCGGGAATATCATGCTCGGAAATAATTGCAAAAGGTTTTACAAGATTTAATGTTCCAGAAAGTGATGACGAACCGGCTTTTTCGTTCAACGGGAAAAATATTCCGCCTAACTTCCAACATGCTAATGACAATGCAGGAATCAACGGAGAATTTTTGAGCATTACTGCAAGTTTCTGACCTCTTGAAAATCCGGCATTTCTCAAAACATTTTCGCAATTCTCAACGAGTGTTAATAAATTCCTTCGTGTGTACCATTTTCCGTCCCACCAGTAACAATTTTTTTCGCTGTCTTTCTGGAGGTTTGGAATAATTATTTCTTCAAGTCTCATTATTTCTTCTCACGTTCTTTCTGACGCAATACACGCCTTAAAATTTTTCCCGTAGCTGAAACAGGCAACGAACTCACAAATTCAATCGCTCTCGGAACTTTATAATGCGACAATCTCGATTTGCAGAAATTCACAAGCTCTCTTTCACTCACATCAACATTTTCATTCTTAATTATAAACGCTTTAGGAACTTCACCGCTCATATCATTAGGCATTCCGACAACTACAGCAGTATTTACAGCGGGGTGTTCGGACAAAATTGCTTCGACTTCCTGAGGGTAAACGTTGAAGCCTCCGACAATGATAATGTCAGTTACACGGTCGAGAATTTTTATGTATCCGTCATCGTCAATCTGAACGTAATCGCCGGTGTTAAACCAGCCGTCTTTGAATCTCTCGTGATTAATTTCGGGGGCGTGATAATATCCCGATGTTACCGAAGGGCCTTTAGTCCATAAAACTCCCTCGCCTTTATCGCCGATAATATTTCCGCTTTCGTCCCTCAACTGAATTTCAAATCTTGGTAATGCCGTGCCGACTGTTCCAAGTTTTCTGACTGAAGGTTTAGGATTGACTGCTAAAACAGGCGAACATTCCGTAATTCCGTAACCTTCGATTACAGGAACTCCGAACGCTGCCGTAACTCTGTCGTCCATTTTAGGATTATATCTGTCTCCCCCTGCAATCAGCAATTTAATTCCCGTGAATTTTTTTCCGCCTCTTTCAAGCATTGAAGTTACAAATCCCAGCATTGTAGGAACTAATAACAAAACATCGGGCTTTGCTTCGTCAACAATTCTTAAAGTGTTTGAAGGAGGCATGAAATTTTCAACAAGAACCTGCGACGCTCCCAACACAAACGGCAGAACACAGCAAATCGTAAATCCGAAAGCGTGAAAATTCGGGAGAACATTTAGCAAAGAATTTCCGGGGTTTAAGTCAGGCACATGTTCGAGGCAGGCGTTAATGTTGTCTAAAATATTTTCGTGAGTTAATGGTACGGCTTTGGGGTCTCCTGTTGTTCCTGATGTTGAAAAGATTACGGCTAATGTTTTGTCGAAATCGTCTGCTGGCTGTGTAATTCCTTTGAAGTTTTCGTTTCCTGAAATTTTTTCGGTATTGAATCTTGTGCAGACCCAATCTGAATTTGTTAATGCAGTTTCTAATTCTGATTTTACGCTTTCAGATAAGACAACTGCAAATGGTTTCAGCAATTTCAAAGTTTTAATTAACGATATTTCGCCTGTTTTTTCGTTTAACGGACAAAATACTCCGCCGAGTTTCCAAGTTGCGTAAATTAAAGCTAATGTCATCGGAGAATTTGGCATTAACACTGCTAATCTCTGGCCTTCTGAAAATCCCGAATTTTTGAGAATTTCCGTTACGTTTTGAGCAAGTTCGCCGAATCTTTTTGCCGTCCACCATTCGTGATTAAAGAAACAGCAGTTTTTATCGGGATAACTTGTTATGTATTCATCGATTTTTTTGTCGAGAAGCAAAATTTTTTCCTCCTTCAAGATTTCAATTTTTAATTTTATGTCGTATATTTTATTTTATTGTTGTGTTTTTTTGTAGTAAAATATTTCAAAACTCATTATTAGAAATTTTCAACTTTAATCCAAGAGGGAGGATTTTTATTTTATGGCATTCAAAAGAAACTGGAAAACTATGGACGGAAACGAAGCAGTCGCTCACGTTGCATATGCTTTCTCCGAAATGGCTACAATTTACCCGATCACACCTTCATCACCAATGCCCGAACACATTGACGAATGGGCAGCTCATGGACGCAAAAATATTTTCGGACATACTGTAAAAGTAACCGAAATGCAGTCCGAAGCAGGTGCAGCAGGTGCATGTCACGGTGCTTTGTCAGCAGGTGCACTCGCAAGCACTTACACGGCTTCACAGGGATTATTATTAATGATTCCTAACATGTACAAAATCGCAGGAGAATTATTACCCGGCGTTTTCCATGTTACAGCAAGAGCTATCGCAATGCACGCACTTTCAATTTTCGGAGATCACAGCGATGTTATGTCAACAAGAATGACAGGTTTCACGATGATTGCAGGCGGAAGCGTTCAGGAAGCTCACGACATGGCCGCAGTAGCACATTTAACGGCTATCAAGTCAAGCGTTCCCGTTTTGAATTTCTTTGACGGTTTCAGAACTTCACACGAGATTCAAAAAGTTGACGCATTCGATTATAACGACCTTGCAAAACTTGTTGACTATGACGCAGTTGCAGCCTTCAGAGATCGTTCAATGAGACCTGAAAAACCCTACACAAAGGGTACTGCTCAGAATCCTGATATTTTCTTCCAGGCAAAAGAAGCCTCACAGCCATTCTATGACAAAGTTCCTGACATCGTCGCAAAATACATGGACGACATCAAAGGAATCTGCGGACGTGAATATCACCCGTTTAATTACTACGGAGCCTGTGATGCAGATCGTGTAATCGTTGCTATGGGTTCAGTATGTCAGGCAATCGAAGAAACTGTTGACTACCTCAACGCAAGAGGCGAGAAAGTCGGAGTTATTGAAGTTCACCTTTACAGACCGTTCTCACCAAAATATTTCTTCAGAGCCTTACCTGCAACCGTAAAATCAATCGCAGTCCTTGACAGAGTTAAGGAAGTCGGAGCATTGGGCGGCCCGTTATACGAAGATGTCTGCTCATTATTCGCCGGAAACTGCAATGCACCGAAGATCGTAGGCGGACGTTACGGACTTGGTTCAAAAGACACAACGCCGAGCGACATTAAAGCAACGTTCGATAACTTGAAACTCTTTGAACCCAGAAATAATTTCACACTCGGAATTATCGATGATGTAAACGACAGCTCATTAATTCCTGACGAACACATCAACGCTGCTGCTGAAGGAACAGTCTGCTGCAAATTCTGGGGTCTTGGTTCAGACGGTACAGTCGGAGCTAACAAGAACTCAATTAAGATCATCGGCGACCATACAGACATGTATGCACAGGGTTATTTCGATTATGACTCGAAGAAATCCGGCGGAATTACAATGTCGCATTTACGTTTCGGAAAATCCCCGATTAAATCAACTTACCTCATTGACCATGCTGACTTTATCGCCTGCCATAAACAGGAATATGTAAATCAGTACGATTTATTACAGGGAATGAAAGAGGGCGGAACGTTCTTGCTTAATACTCAGTGGACAACCCTTGAGGCATTAGAGGAACATTTACCGGCCAGCCTGAAACGAAAACTTGCAAACCTTAACTGCAAATTCTACATTATTAACGCCGTTGACGAAGCACAGAAGCTCGGACTTGGTTCAAGAACGAACACAATCATGCAGTCAGCATTCTTCAAACTTGCAAACGTTATTCCGATTGATGACGCTGTAAAATACATGAAGGAAGCAATCGTTCATTCATACGGCCGTAAAGGTGAAAAAGTTGTCAACATGAACTACGCAGCAGTTGACGCAGGACTTGCAGGACTTGTTGAAATCAAAGTTCCCGAAGCATGGAAAACCGCCGAAGACGTTGCGAAAGTTAAACCCGGTATGCCTTCATATGTTCCTGACTTCATCAGCTATCAGGTCGAAACAATCAACGCCCAGAAGGGTAACACACTTCCTTCAAGTGCATTTGTTGACGGTTACGAGGACGGACACTTCCCGGCAGGTACATCGAAATTCGAGAAACGCGGAGTTGCAGTTAATGTCCCTGAATGGAACAGTGCAAAATGTATTCAGTGTAACCAGTGTTCAATGGTATGTCCTCATGCCGCAATTAGACCGTTCTTGCTTGACGCAGCAGAACAGGCCGCAGCACCAGCAAACTTCGGAGCAGTTGACGTTAAAGCCCCGAAACTCAAAGAAAAGGGTTATAAATACAAAATGCAGGTTGATGCTCTTGACTGCTTAGGCTGTGGAAACTGTGCAGACATTTGCCCTGTCAAAGCTCTTGAAATGAAACCGACAGCAACACAGCTTGATCAGGTTGATAACTGGACATTCGCAGTTGAAGACGTTGCAGACAAGACCGACGCAGGCGACAAATTCACAGTTCAGGGTTCACAGTTCCAGAGACCTTTATTCGAGTTCAGCGGAGCATGTGCAGGCTGTGGAGAAACACCGTACGCAAAACTCATCACACAGTTATTCGGTTCAAGAATGATCGTTGCAAACGCTACAGGCTGTTCGTCAATCTGGGGAGGCTCAGCACCTTCAATGCCTTACACAACAGACGCAAACGGACACGGACCTGCTTGGGGTAACTCATTATTCGAGGACGCAGCAGAATACGGAATGGGAATGAAACTCTCATTAAACGTCATGGTGAATTACTTAACGACCGCTGCTGAAAACTTAATCAAAATGGACGACGTACCCGCCGAATATAAAGAAGTTTTACAGGGCTGGTTAGATGCACATCTTGACGGTGAAGCAAGTGTTGCAGCAGCAGAAAAGGTTGAGGAATTGCTCGAAAAATTATTCTGCGACTGCGGCTGTGAAGAACACAAGCACGAAAAATTAAGCGATGCAGCAATGAAAGAATTTTGCACAATCTGCACGTATCACGATTACCTCGTCAAAAAATCCGTTTGGATCATCGGCGGAGACGGCTGGGGATATGACATCGGTTACGGCGGACTTGATCACGTTCTCGGAAGCGGTGAAGATGTAAACGTTCTCGTACTTGACACAGAAGTTTATTCAAATACGGGCGGTCAGTCATCAAAATCAACTCCTACGGCAGCAATCGCACAGTTTGCAGCAAGCGGAAAGAGAACACGCAAAAAGGATCTCGGCAGAATGGCAATGACTTACGGAACCGTTTATGTTGCACAGGTTGGAATGGGAGCAGACAAGAACCAGTTAATGAAAGCCCTCAAAGAAGCTGAAGCACACAAAGGCCCGTCATTAATCATCGCCTACGCACCTTGTATCAATCACGGAATCAGAGCAGGAATGGGCAAGACTCAGGAAAGAACAAAACTTGCAGTCGAAGCAGGATACTGGCATCTTTACAGATACAATCCCGATCTCATTGCAGAGGGCAAAAACCCGTTCATTCTCGACAGCAAAGCCCCGAAATCGGATTACAAAGAGTTCTTACTCGGAGAAGTCCGTTACTCATCGCTCAAACTTGGTTTCCCGGATATTGCCGACGAATTATTCGACAGAAACGCCGCAGAAGCCAAAGAACGTTACGAAACTTACAAAGCACTTTCAGAAATGGCAGCAATGCCTGTTGAAGCGAAATAGTTTTAATTACGAATATAAACGCCGGGTGTTAGAAATAATGCCCGGTTTTTTGTTAAAAATAAAAGTAAAATGTTTGACGAAAATCTTACTCTGGAACAAATTGAACAACAGCAAGAACAAAAATGGCAGTCTCTTACATTAGCGGACGATTTTTTGTTCTGCAAAATAATGTCAGATGCTGAACTTTGCAGGGAAATGATACACAGAATTTTCCCTAATTTGGACGTTGAGAAACTCGAACCTGCTGAACCTCAAAAAACTTTGAAACTTGCGTTGCATGTAAGAGGCATAAGACTTGATATTTACACAAAAGTAGCTCGTAGTATATTTGATATTGAAGTTCAAAAACGAAAATTATCAGATTTAGTGAGAAGACCCAGAGCGTATCACATAGTAATCGGAATGGACGCAATGAACATAAATTCGTTGAAGAGTTCAGGACGATATGGAGAATTACCCGAAACTTACGTTGTTTTCATTTGTACTTTTGATTTATTCGGCAAGGGACGACACGTTTATACATTCCGTAATTATTGTGAGGAAGACAAGGAAATAGCGTTAAATGACGGAGCTTATACAATTTTCTTAAACACTGAAGGAACAATGAACGATGTAAGCCCGGAATTAAAAAGGTTTTTGGATTTCGTAGCAGGCAGAATAAAATCTAACGAACTTGAAGATTCATTTATAAAAACGTTAGATGACAAAATTAAAGAAGCTAAAGACAACACAAAATGGAGGCGAGAATATATGTTGTTGCTGAATGAATTTGATGTAGGGTTCTTAGAAGGTCGCGATGAAGGCTTCAATGAAGGACGAACTCAAGGACTAACTGAAGGACGAATTAAAGGACGCAACGAAGGACTCGCTGAGGGACGCAATGAAGCAAGACGCTCAATATACGAACGACTTACAGCAAGCGGAATGTCCCCGCAGGAAGCAGCAAATTTTACCGGGTGGAATGTCGAGGATAAAAATTCTTGACGGAATAATAATCGGGTGTTAGAAATAATGCCCGGTTTTTATTTTATGGAGTATAATAATGTAAAGTAATTTTTTATGCTTTCAAATTAATCAATTTTTATTCAAAAACAACAGAGGAGGGCAGTAAATGAGAATTACAACAAAAGCAGCAAATTTTCGGAAAGGTTTTACTTTAGTTGAATTGTTAATTACGGTGATGATTTTAGCGATACTTGCGGCCATAATGTTCTACTCAAGTTCTGAAGCAATTACGACTGCAAAAGCAACAATGATAATTTCAAATTTGAAACAACTCTCAAAAGCTGCAAATATGTGGTATCTTGATAACTATCAACGTTTAACACTCGATTCTTCACTAAGTAATGGTTTTAGGATAAACGGCAAAACATTAAATGATTATCTAAAAGAACATCCGGACGAAATAATAAAATATATGAATGACTCCGGTTTTCTGATAAATCAAGGAGGAACAAGATATAATAAAAAAAATAAAGATGGGCAATACGAGACTGATGAATTTTATGCCTCCTTAAATGGTTATGCGTTGTATATGGGACATAGTAATATTGTTTGTTATGCGGTTTATAAAATATCTTCTCATAATGATTCTTCTGAGGAAAAAAAATTGAAGGAGAAACTAAAAGAAAAAGCAGAAGCAGAAGGTCTCAAAAGTTACACTTTTGGAGATGTTGTAAATAATAAAAGTACAAGTAAAATAGATAAATATAACGGTAAAGACGCAAATGTTTTTATGGCAGCTTTCACGATGATAGATCCTAACTAAATGAAGGAGTAAATTAATCATGAAATTAAAATTTAACCGTGATGGATTTTCTTTAGTTGAATTATTGGTTGTGATTGTTCTTATTGCTATTTTGTCAGGAGTGTACTCGATATTGTCTGTTCAGGCCGTAAATTCTGCTGAAGCCTCCAGAATCATTAATAATCTTTACAGCCTCAAAAATGCCGTTTTATTATGGCGTAGAGATAATTCGGACTGTATAGACAATGACGGCAACATAAAATTAAACGAAACAGATACGGCTGCGTCGATTCAAAATAAAATTGAAGTTTTAGCAGACATCGCAAAATATATTGACGGAGGAAATAATTTTATAATCAAAACAAAAGACGGAAAGCTCTCAGAAGGAGGAGAATATGGGATTGTTTCTGTTTCAAAAGATAAAAAAACTTCTTGGTGCGTAGGCTATCATTTAACGTTTGCTGAAAGATACAATGGCCTAAGAGAAGTAATCAGGACAAAAGGAAAATCAATGAATGTATGGGTCGCAGGTAATACTCCTGATTATTTTCCTCCGGTAGGAAATAAGGAAGAAAAAGGAGTTTGGCTGAAAGTCTTTGGCGATTGGGAACCTACATTGAATTATTAAAATATTTTCAGATATTTCATTGTATAATGTCAAAACCTAAAATAAGGAGGAGTTTTTATAATGCAATTCAGACGTTTCGGACATAAATTTTTTGTTAGAATGGACAAGGGCGAAGAGATTATGTCAACCCTCGCTAATTTCTGCAAAAACGAAAAAATTACTCTCGCCGAAGTTAAAGCTCTCGGTGCCGTAAGTGAATTTGAAGTCGGCTTATTCGACATTAACGAAAAAAAATATTACAAAAATCATTTCACTTTCCCCGCCGAAATTACAAGTTTATGGGGAACTGTTACAACAAAAAACGGTGAAGTCTACTTACATATTCACATGAGTGCAGCAGACGTTAAAGGCAATGTTTTCGGCGGTCATTTAACAAGTGCTGTCGTAAGTGCTACCTGCGAAATGATTATTCACGATATTTCGGAAGGAAATTCAAACGGTTTTATTGTCGAACGAAAATTTAATGATGATATCGGATTAAATTTATTTGAATTTGTAAATTAATGTACGATATTTTAACGGGTCTCTTAACTCGCAGCGAATTTCACGAAGAGGCTCGAAAAATCATTCTTTCAGGGGAAAACGGCCTTGCTTTAGTCTGGTTTAATCTCGACAATTTCAAAATGTTTAATAATCGTTTTGGTTTTGATACGGGAGATGAAGTGTTAAAGCAGATTTCTGACGTTTTAAGCAACGTTTTTTCCGGCGAAAATAATTTAGTTGCAAGATTTTCAGATGATAATTTTGTAGTCTTGACTGACTGGCTCGTTGTAGAGTTAAAAGTCGATACTATTCAGACGTTTTTATCAACACTGCTCGAAAATGCTATTTTAAGGCTTCGGGCAGGAATTTATTTTCCTTCAGATTACGAGGATATTCGTGCTTCGTGCGACAAAGCAAAAATTGCCTGCGACAGTATCAGAAAAAATCACAGCGTTAAATCCTGTATGTTCCATGACGGAATGAAAAAGGAATTAGCTTTACAGCAATATATTCTTGATAATTTAGACAATGCCATAAAAAACGGAAACATAAAAATTTTGTATCAGCCTATTATGGCACTTTCTAACATGAAAATCTGCGACACAGAAGCCCTTGCACGCTGGAACGATCCCGAATTAGGTTTAATTTCGCCCGGAGAATTTATCCCGACGCTTGAAAAATATCGTGAGATTCACAAACTTGATATTTACGCAATGAGAAATGTTTGCGAAGATTTGAAATTCAGAGCCGAGAATAATATTCCCGTTTATCCGGTTTCAATAAATTTATCACGTCTTGATTTTGAACTTTGCGACATAATAAACGAAATCGAATTTTCAGTTGAATTAAATAAAATCTCCCGGAAAATGTTAAAGATCGAAATAACAGAAAGTACTAACGGTGAAGATTTAGACGTTTTGAATCTCGGCATCGAAAAATTACGGACTTTGGGCTATGAAGTCTGGCTTGATGATTTCGGAGCCGGGTATTCGTCATTAAATGTATTAAAAGATTATAATTTTGACGTTATTAAATTCGACATGAAATTCCTTCACAATTTCGACATCGCAAAATCCGAAAAAGCAAAATACATAATCACTTCTAATTTATCAATGGCAAGGTTAATGGGTATGCAGGCACTTGCAGAAGGCGTTGAAACATTTGAGCAGCTTGTTTACTTAAAATCAATCGGATTCGATAAAGCTCAGGGATATTATTTCGGAAAACCAATGGAACTTGAAAAGATTTTTGGTGGGCCTACTTGGACTCGAACCAAGAACCATCCGGTTATGAGCCGGGGGCTCTAACCACTTGAGCTATAGGCCCGAAACACTCAGGGAATTTTATCACGGTCTTATTACTCCGTCAATCTTTTATGGCTGTTACGCAAATTTTGAAATATATATTATAATTTGAATAACACTGCGACAGTTTTTTGTCTGCAAATAATTTTTTATCATGAAAGGAAGTAGAATTTTCAAATGAAAGAATTTAAGTATGTCATCACTGATCCGGTAGGTATTCACGCTCGCCCAGCAGGCATTCTCGTGAAGGAAGCAAAGAATTTCAAATCAACAACAACAATCATCAAAGGTGAAAAATCAGCAAAAGCTACTGCTCTCATGAAATTAATGGGAATGGGAATCAAACAGGGCGATGAAGTTACTGTCCGAATTGAAGGTGAAGACGAGGAAGCCTGTTTCGCCGCAATCGAAAAATTCTTCAAGGAGAACTTTTAGCCTATGCAGGTTTACAAAGGTACGAAAATCGTAAACGGAATTGCAATCGGTAAAATCAAAATTTACAAAGCTCCCGTTTATGAAATCAATGAAGAACTTGTCAGCGACATTGCAGCCGAAATTGAAAGATTTGAATCTGCCCGTGTGAAAGTTCAGGAAGAACAAAACGCTCTTTATGATAAAGAAATTAAAGAAGGGCATAAAGACACCGCAGGAATTTTCGAAGCTCATGCAATGATGCTCGATGACGATGATTTAATTGACTCCTGCAAGGAAATTATCGGAGAAGGACACACCGCTGAATATGCAGTCCGTGAAGGTTTTGAAGGTGCTGCTGAAATGTTCAGGAATATGGACGATCCCTATTTCCAGGCAAGAAGTGCAGACGTTATCGATCTCAAAAATTCAATGCTTGATGTTTTGTTCGGAGCTGACACCGCAAATTTACAAGGCACTGAACCCGCAATTCTCGTTGCCGAAGACCTTGCACCCTCTGAGACAGTCAAACTCGACAAATCTTTACTTCTCGGACTTGTAACACGTCTTGGAAGTTCAAACAGCCACACAGCAATTTTAGCCCGCAGCATGAACTGGCCGACGCTGATTCAATGTCATGATATTTCGGACGAATGCGACGGAAAATTTGCCATTCTCGACTCTTATAATTCATGTATTTATGTCGAACCAGATCAATATTTGATTGACGAATTGACGGCTAAACAGCACGAAGACAGAGAACGTGAGGCGAAACTGCAGGAACTCAAAGGCAAACCCAGCGAAACTAAAGACGGTTACAAAGTCAGACTCTACGCAAACATCGGAGGGCCTAAAGATATTGAATCAGTAATCGAAAATGATGCTGAAGGTGTCGGGCTTTTCAGATCCGAATTTGTCTATCTCAACTCAAAAACTGACCCAACAGAAGATGAACAGTTCGCAGCTTACAAAAAAGTTGTCGAGTCTCTTGCTCCGCGTCTCGTAATTATCAGAACATGCGACATCGGAGCCGACAAAACGATTGATTACATGAAACTTGATAAGGAAGAAAATCCTGCATTGGGTTTCAGAGCCGTAAGAATTTGTCTCAACAGAAGAGAATTTTTCAAACGTCAGTTAAGAGCTTTGTTACGTGCTTCAGCTTTCGGAAATCTCGGAATCATGTTCCCGATGATTATCAGCCGTTGGGAAGTTCAGGAATGCAAGGAAATTCTTGAAATGTGCAGAAAAGAACTTCAGGCCGAAGGTAAAGCTATGGCGGAGAAAATCGAAGTCGGAATTATGATTGAAACTCCTGCTGCTGCTTTATGTGCCGATGACCTTGCTGAAGAAGTCGATTTCTTCTCACTCGGTACTAACGATTTAACGCAATATACTTGTGCAATCGACCGACAGAGTGCAAATCTTGAAAGATTCGCAGATACTCATCACCCTGCAGTTTTGAGATTAATCCGTGAGACTATCGAAGCAGGACACAGACACAATACTTGGGTAGGAATTTGCGGAGAACTTGGAGCAGATCCGACTCTCACCGAAGAATTTTTGAGAATGGGAGTCGATGAATTATCCGTCAATCCTAAGAGCATTTTGCCATTGAGAGACAACGTCAGAAAAACAGATCTCTCGCAGGGCAAAACAACAGAAACAAAATCCCCGAAGCCGTCAGCAGCACAATCCGAAGTTAAAGAAGAAAAGCCAAAGGGATTATTCGGGAGGTTATTTAGTTAATGTTATATGGAGCATTAGAAACCAGCGGAACAAAAATGTTTTGTGCCGTCGGAAATGAAGCAGGGCAGATTGTCGATCAGATGAAAATTCCTACGACTACGCCTAATGAAACAATGCCGAAAGTAATCGAATATTTCAAGTCGAAAATCGATCCTTCATTGTCTGACGATGAAAAAATTTCAGCACTCGGAGTCGCCTGTTTCGGCCCCGTTGATCTCCGTGAAGGTTCAAAAACTTACGGGAGCATTCTCAACACCCCTAAAGTCGCCTGGAGAAATTATCCGATGTTGAAAACTTTGCAGGAAGCGTTAAATATTCCTGTTGCCATTGACTTAGACGTTAATGTAGCTTTGCTCGGAGAAACTACGTGGGGAACTGCGAAAGATTTAACCGATGCAGTTTACGTTACAATCGGAAACGGAATCGGAATGGGTGCAATCTCTGCGGGCGAACCTGTACACGGAATGTTACACCCCGAAGCAGGACATATCAGAATGCAGATTATTCCCGGCGATGATTACAAAGGAAGCTGTCCTTCACACGGAGCATGTTTTGAAGGTATGGCCTCAGGTGTCGCAATCGCTGAACGTTGGGGAAAAGAAGCAAAAGATTTACTTGACAAGCCCGAAGTCTGGGAACTTGAAGCTAAATATATTGCACAGGCATTGTACGCAATTATTTTGACGTTGAGCCCTCAAAAAATTATTCTTGGCGGAGGAGTCACGAGTAACGCACAATTATTCCCGATGATCCGCAAAAATGTTGTCGAATATATCAATGACTATATCGACACAAAAGAATTACGAAACATCAACAGCTACATAACACCTTCAGCCTTAAACGGCAATCAGGGCGTTATGGGTGCAATCAAATTGGCTGAAATGTCAATGTTGGAAGAATAAGAAATTTTATTTTAATCAACCTCTCTGTCAGCTAAGTCTGACGGAGGGGTGAAACTCTAAAGATTAACACAGAAAACGAGGAAGATTTTTTTGGCAGACATTCAGAAATTAGAACCCGGTAAAAAAGAAATTAATCAGGATTTCAGAGATTTAGACGTAGAATCATTAGGCGAGGAACATATTAATTTAGTTTTCACATTAGGGCGTGAGAATTTTGGCGTTGACGTTAATATCGTTCGTGAGATCGTCAGAGTTCCTTCGTTTATTACGAGAGTCCCAAATGCTCCGGCTTATATCAGAGGCGTTATAAATCTTCGAGGCACAATCGTTCCGGTTTTCGACATGCACTTAAAAATCGGAATGGAAGGTCATCAATTAACTGACGAAGCAAGAATTGTTGTTATTGCCGTTAATGATGTTCAGTTCGGAATGATAGTTAATTCAGTCCGTGAAGTTTTGACAATTTATGACGCACAGCTTGAAGTAGCAACAAAATTATCGTCATCAATAGACAGGCGTTATGTTTTATGGGTAGCAAAGCCCGCCGATGACAGATTAATATTATTGCTTGACGTTCCGAATTTGTTTGAATTAGATCAGATTTTGGACGACAGCGAATAGATTTTATTTATGAGAAAGATTTTTATTCATTTCACGGCAGTTTTGTTTTCGGCTGCTTTAATTTTTTGTGCTTTTTATTCGGTAGCTTTTGCCGACGCTGCGTTATACAGAGGCTCAAAAAATATCGGTGCTGTTCAGACCATTGAAAATAATTCGGGAATTTTAGTTCCTATTGAAGATGTCGGGAGATTATTGGGATTTTCAAGTTCACATTCAGGCGAAGAATTATTATTGACAAAGGGAAATACTCAATTAAAAGTCATAAATAATTCTGCTGCTGCGTGGAGCGGATTTTCAATAATTCCCTTAATGTCTGCACCTGTTCAAGATAACGGCAAATTCTGGGTTGATTCTTTAAGTGCTGCGGCGTTATTTCAAAATTCGATCGGCGGCGGACAAAATAATAAATTAAGATTTACAAAAATTTCCGGAAAAGTTGTAGCGGCTGCAAAGACTGAAATTGATTTCGGAACTTTTGACGAACCCGAACCAGAGCCCGAGATAAAACCTGTAACCGTTGCTCAAACTCCCGTCAATATTCCTGTTCCTAAACCTGTTGAGCCTGTTAAAACAGTTAAGCAGATCGAACCTCAACAACAACAGCAGCCCGTTCAAGCCTCAACACAAACTCAAACGCAAACTAAATCAGAGACTAAATCAAAATCTCAACCGAGATATGAGTCATTCAAGTTAAGCGATTCAAAACCTGACGAAGAAGAAAATTTCAGCGGAACGATTCATGGAATACGCTGGACATCTCAAGAGGGTAAACACAAAAAAATTCGTGCGGTTATCATGGCCGACGAAAACGCAGATCCTACGGTTTACATGTCGGATAAGGCGTTGCATGTTTTGTTTGCGTCAAGCCTTGAAAGTTCACATAATTTAGAGTCTCCGTTCGCAAATATCAAAACTGAATTAAAACGTCAGGCAGAAGGTTTTGAATTTATTTTTAGACCCGACAGAATATCTAAGGCCGAAAAAATTATTTTGAATAATCCAAGACGCATTATTCTTGATTTCTTTTTCCCTGAAACTGTAAATTTAGTCAGAACTGCTCCCGTTAAAAATCAGACAACTGTTGCACAGACTCAGACTCCTGTTCAGCCCGTTCAACCTGTACAGCCTAAATCGACAACTAAAACAACAACTAAAAAATCTGAACCCGTTATAAAAATCGACGGAACTAAAAAACAAACTCAAAACACGATTCCTCAACAGGCTATAACGATTCCGATGAGTAAATCTGCCGCTCAAAGATCAGGACGAAAAACAATAGTTATTGATCCCGGTCACGGCGGAAAAGATCCCGGGGCTTCGGCGAATGGAGTTACTGAGAAAAACGTAAATTTGGGAATTGGTCTTGAACTTGAAAAAGTTTTGCTGGCAAGAGGCTACAATGTTGTAATGACGAGAAGGACAGACGTTTATTTGAAGTTGCAGGAACGTACCGACATCGCAAATGAACAGAACGCTGATTTATTCGTCAGTATTCACGTTAATGCTTTGCCGTCGAAAAAATCAATGACAGGTTTTGAAATTTACATTATGGCTCTCCCGACAGATAAAGATGCTATGAACTTAGCAAAAATTGAAAACAGAGAATATGTCGAAGGTAAAGGAATGGACTCTGAAAATGTTGACAGACGAACTGAAATGTTATTAAAAATTTTAGGCGATATGCAGCAAAATAATAAAATCAGTGAAAGCACAGATTTTGCGGCGGCATTATACAATGCAGGAGTCAGAAATAATTTACCGATGAGACGTGTTGCCCAAGCTCCGTTCTTTGTTTTGAGAGGTGCGGGAATGCCTGCGGTGTTGCTTGAGACAGGATTTGTTACGAATGCTGCGGAATCTCAAAAATTAACGACAACAGCCTATCAACAGCAAATCGCAAACGCAATGTCAGAAGGAATTATAAATTATTTGAGATAAATATTAAGGAGTTGAAAAATTTTGCCTACAGTCAGACGTGCAGCGAGCAGAAGCCAATCCGAAAGACCCGTTTCGAGACGCAGACAGGCTCAGCAGGAAGCATTAAAACGACAACAGCATCAAAAAACTAAACCGGAACCCGAAAATAATCATGCTCCGTTATTGTTAAAAATTTTGTCGTGGCTGGGAATTATTTTATTGTGTTTCGTATTGGGATATTTGGGAACATCATGGTTCGTTGATTTCATGAATCGTAAATTATTATTGAAACCTGAAAACAGAATTGAAAATCAGGAAGATTTATCGAACTTTGAGTCAAGCGAACAGGAACGGATTGCTCAAGAAGTATTTGATTCGGGAGCGGAAGTAAAACAGATTTCGTTGAATTTGTATCACGTTAAAGATGACACAATCGCCGAAACGAGACAAAATTTTATCGTTCGTATTCCCGAAGATAATATCAGCGATGCAATAAATTCAATTTTGATTTTAAGCGGAATACCCGGAGCCGACAGAATAAAACTGCTTCACGTGTTCAGAATTTCAGATACAGCATTTTTGGACATGTCGGGGCAGTTTGTCTCTGCTCTTGAAAGCATAGGTCAGCGAAAAAGTTTATTATTATTAACAGGAATTGTGAGGACATTGCAGGAAAATTTTTCGCCGTTATCACAAGTAAGATTCTTAATCGACTCAAAACCTCCTAAATCAGGCGGAGTAATTGATCTTTCAGTTCCTTGGAAAATGCCGAATAAATCATGATTAAAGAATTATTACTTGCAACAACAAACAAAGGGAAATACAAAGAATTTGAATTTATAACAGGACGGAAATTAATTTTTGCTCCCGAAATTGCAGATTTAATTGTCGAAGAAACGGGGAAAACTTATTCCGAAAACGCAATGTTAAAGGCTAAAACCTGGGCGGAAAAATCGGGGCTTCCATGTCTTGCAGATGACAGCGGACTTGAAGTTGAAGCTCTTGACGGAGCACCTGGTTTATATTCGGCTCGAATAGTTCCGGGAAAAGATGAGAATAAAATTTCATGGCTTTTGTCGAAACTTGAAGGGAACAAAAACAGAAACGCAAGATTTGTCGCATCACTTGCTTTGTGTGTTCCTGACGAATTTATTTTAATTTGCGAAGGATTTTGTTACGGGAAAATTTCGGAAACTCCCAAAGGCTTAGGCGGTTTCGGATATGATCCCGTATTTATTCCTGACGGTTACGAAAAAACTTTTGCGGAATTAGGTTTTGAGATTAAAAATTCAATTTCCCACAGGGCTAATGCGTTCAGGAAAATGAAAAAATTTTTTGATACGTTAAATAATCGTTCTTAAATCTTCAAGCGATAAATTGGTTGCTCTGTGAATATCGTTATCGTTCATTCCCATTTCACGTAATCGTCTTGCCGTTTCAAAATTAGCTTCCCGTATTCCCATAAGCCTGCCTTCAACTCTGCCTGCAGCTAATCCTTCAGCTCTGCCTTCCGCCATTGCCTCTGCTCTGTTTTCCTGTTCTCTCATTAAAAGTAACATGTATTCTTCCCTCCATCTTGAATTTTGTTTCGCTTGAAATAATTTTTTATCAAGTTCCTGAATAAATGAATCTTCTTCCGAAGGTTCGCCCTTCATAAAATCCAAAAACGCTTTTAACTTAGGACTCACATCATCTATTTTACCTTCAGTATTTAGAAATATTGTAGCAGCTCCGTCATTTAGTTTCAGCTTTATGTCCTCGTTACACCTATTATAAAATGAATAAATATGTCTCCCCTGATTGAACGGATCAAACGTACAAATGAAAATTACAAATACATCTGGCAAATCATTATATGAACCTGATTTTTTGAGTATGTTTTTGTTAAGAGCCTCAAGCCCCATTACTATATGATATGCCCTCGTTCGTCTGGGTAAATCTTTTTTGTCTGATGTCTGAACTTCACAATCAAATATTTTTTTGTTATCTGATTTCGCATAAACATCAAAACGCACTCCCCTTGTATCAAAAGTACTTTTTGAAGATTTTTGAGACTGAATAAGTTTTATTTTTCCAATGTCAATATCAGGCAAAATACGCTTTATCATTTCAGTACAAAGTTTTTTGTCGTTCATAATTTTTCCGAACAAAAAATCATTTGAAAGCGTTAAATTTTCCCATATTTGTTGATAATCCTGTATCATGATTTTTTTAGTATTCAATTTCTCACCTTATTTGAAGTGCTACGCTGTTCGCAGTTGATTTGTAGATTCGATCCTTAAAATAAGCATCGTCAAATGTTAAGTTATCGACTTGCTTATAATTGTCAAAATTATCTTTGAATGAACCGTCCCACAGTTTTTGTTTTTCAGCATGTCCTGCAAGTTTTTTACAAAATTCAGAATTATTCAGTTCTCCTCCCGAATAACGTACAAACCAATGAGATACTTCGTCTTTTTGAAAGAAAATAACAACAAAAGTATATTTATCCCAATCTGGAATATTGGAACGAATGTATTTTATAACTTTATCTTTTTCTATTTGTTTGTTGTGTGTAATGCGAAATTCTGAATAATTATCGGCATAATATGCAAGTGCGGCATTTTTTGCCATTTGTAAATCGTTAATTAATTTTGTTACTTTTGAGGAATTAATCGCTTCTTTGCTTGAAAACATCATCATCGCCGCTAAAATTCCAATTACTACAATTACAATCAGCAATTCAACGAGTGTAAAACCTTTTTTATTTTTCATTCCTTCTTCACCTCTAACGTACTTTGACAGCAACGTAACCGCCTCCCTGATAAAATGTATTACTATCAACCGATTTGCTTTTTGTTTTCTGATCTTCATCTGCGTTCAATAATCCCGCAGATTTTGCACGGTCAACCAATTTTGCTTTTAATCCCCTTCTTATGTTCCCCTCAACTTTTCCTGCACCTCTGCCGACATTATGCCAAATATACCATGTGCCGTCTGCTGCCTGAAATGTTTCATACTGAATTTTGGCAAGACTTGTAGAAAGTTTTTTGAGATATTTATCGTCAACACTGAGATATTTTATTACTCTCTCTCTGACTCCGGGAGCTCCGAAATTAAAATCCGATCTTGAACATTCTTCGAGGTTATCGGCGTAAAAAGCAAGAGCCGCATTCTTCCACATTTTGAGATTACTAATTACTTCCGTTGCACGTGCCGAGTCGTACATTTCTTCGCCTGCAATCATCATTGTAATTCCCAAAATTCCTATCACTACAAGCACAATTAATAATTCAAGTAATGTAAAACCACGTTTCCGCATTTTTTTCTCACCTTGCAAAATTTCAATTTCAAATTTTATTTTTGCCACTACATTTGCCACTACAAAAATATTAATTTTTCCCTGTAATCATAAACTTTTACAGAGAAATTTTTTTTCGCAACATGCTAATTTTTTTACTTGATAAGCATTAAAATTCTATTCCCTGAAACTGTTAATTCATTTTTCGCCGCTTTTAGGACAATTTTTTCCCGCACTCCCTCATCTTCAACCGTTGCTTCGACTTTCCACTGCCCATTATCGGGTGTTATCTTGTAAATTTTTTCCTTCGTTTCAAATCTTTCAATGTAATCGCCTAAATCGTTAATGTTCGGTGGGTCATTCGCTTTTTCGGGATCGTTGTAAATGTCGGGATTGTCCCAGAAATACATTCTTGCGGCGTCCCTGATGTGTCGCATGTCGTTTAATATATTATTGGCCTTCGCTGTCGTTGTTGCCTGCGAGCCGGAGAGTACCATAATCGCAACTAAAATTCCGATCACACATACGACTATCAACAATTCAACGAGGGTAAACGCTTTTTTGATGTTCATGATTTTGAATTTGAAAATTCCCCTCCCGCACTTTTACATGAGAGAGGGGAAATTGATTTTTTCTTCTTCGGGTTAAATATCCGCGTTAGGTTTAGCGAAT
>JAFSKE010000054.1 GCA_017449135.1 Synergistaceae bacterium | reverse complement strand
TTGGAGCACCGCCTGTTGTTAGCAGACAAAAACTTCTCGACCAAAACATTTCTTTCCATAATTTTTGTCGAACATCAGGAAATTTTTTCTTGATTAGACGTGATGAAGCACTTTTATAAGCGTTTATGAATTTGGACATTTCGGTTTTAGGTTGCGCTCGAAACATAATATGTACATGATCCCTGTCATGTTTCCACTCTTCAAGCGTAATATTATAGACTTTAGCAATACGAATAAAAATATCTTTTGCAAAATCACTCATCTCATCGTAAAAAACTTTTCGTCTGTATTTCACAACCAGAATGAGATGATAATATAATAAGAATACTGAATGATTATTACTATCCAAATCCATTTTCTCACCACCTTTAATTTTATACGACTGATTGTAACATAAAAAATAAAAAAGTAAATTCTACGACGCAATTCATCTCCCACTTGTAGAAGTGGGAGACTTCTTGCGAGATGAGTTAAAAATTATTTAGTATTTGAGGAAGTGTTTTTTATATTATGAAAATGGGATTATTTCCAAAACTTATAATATCCATTATTGCAGGTATTTTAATCGGAATGTATTTCCCTTTATGGTTTTGTCGGACTGTAGTAACGGCCTCAGGAATATTCAGCACGTTTTTGAAGTTTATTATTCCCATGATGATCGTAGCTTACGTTACTATGGGAATTGCGGATTTGTCGCAGGGTGCAGGAAAATTATTAATCATCACGGTAATTCTTTCTTACAGTTCGACACTGATTGCAGGAAGTTCCTCGTTTGTAATTTCCGATACACTTTTTCCAAGTTTTATGTCAGCCGAAGCTCTCACAAAAATTCAAGCCATAACAAATATATCACTTCAGAGTTTTTTTTCAATTTCAATTCCTCCTCTTCTTGATACTATCTCGGCAGTTGTTTTAGCGTTTATGCTTGGTCTTTGCTTCTCAAAAATGAAAGGTAATGAAATCGGAATGTCTTTATATAACGGCATGAAAGATTTTTCAGGGATTATTAATAAAGTTCTTAACAGTGTAATCGTTCCGTTGTTACCTCTTTATATTTGCGGGACTTTTGTTAATATGACTTATACCGGAGAAACTTTTGTAATTTTAGGAATCCTTTGGGAGGTTTTTTTAGCCATTGTAGCAATGCACTTTTGTTATCTTTTAATTCAGTTTACGATCGCAGGAATTATCAGCGGTAAAAATCCCTTCAAATTTATTATTAATCAAATTCCGGGCTATACTACAGCATTAGGAACTCAATCATCAGCGGCGACAATTCCCGTAAACCTTGAATGTGCTGAACACGACGGAATAAGCACAGAAATCCGTAATTTTGTCGTACCTCTGTGTGCAAATATTCACATGTGCGGCTCAATGATTACAATAACGGCATGTGCTACGGCTGTATGTTTGATGCACCAGCTTCCGATTAGTCTTTCAACCGTAATTCCTTTTATTATGACGCTGGGAATTGCAATGGTAGCTTCCCCGGGTGCTCCTGGAGGTTCAATCATGACGGCTCTCCCGTTTTTGTATATGATTTTCGGCGAAAAGGCAGGAGACCCAAACGGATCTATCTGTGCGGTTATGGTAGCTCTTTATATCACTCAGGATTCTTTCGGAACTGCGTGCAACGTTTCAGGCGATAATGCTATCGGAATTATTGTCGATACAATTTACAAGAAATGGATTAAAAAAATATAGTCAATTAACTTAATTTTATGTCTCCCCTTTTTACGGGGAGATGTCAGTTTGCTGACAGAGAGGTTATGACAAAGAGAAACTTACTCTACTACCAAACCCCAATATCACGTGATGATCCACCGGTCAGTGATTCAATCACATCCCCATACGGATCTTCCTTGCCGTGTTCATTTTCCTGCCGTGTAACAAACGGGTGTAATGAAGATGAACCGCCGCCTGTAACCTGATCTAAATCTTCCATGCTGAGCATAACCGAAGAAAACTGTTTCAAAAATTCCTCTGCGTCATTTTCGGTCATCGGGATATTTTCCTCTTTTGCGACCTTCAACAATGATTCCTTTGTTACTGCCTTTGAAAGTTTCGAGATTTGTTCTTTCGTGTAATTCATGATTTGTTACCTTTTTCCTTTCTTAATTTTTAATAGAAGATACGCAAGCCCTGACATTATACAACTTCCAAGCCCTAAATCACAATCTTATTCCGCTGCACTTGCTTCAAATTGGAATTATTGTCGATACAATTTACAAGAAATGGATTAAAAAATATAGTCAATTAACTTAATTTTATGTCTCCCCTTTTGAAGAAGGGGAGATGTCAACTTGCTGACAGAGAGGTTATGACAAAGAGAAACTTACTCTACTACCAAAGCCCAATATTATTACGTGATGATCCATCGGTCAGTGAGTCAATCATATCCCCATACGGATCCTCCTTGCCGTTTGCACTTCCCTGCTGTATGACATTCGGGCAGAAAATCGGGCAATTTGGACATGTACCGCCTGTAACCTGATCCAAATCTTCCATGTTGAGCATAACCGAAGAAAACTGTTTTGCAAAATCCTCTGCGTCCTGTTCAGTCATCGGGATATTTTCCTCTTTTGCGACCTTCAACAACGCTTCCTTTGTTACTGCCTTTGAAAGTTTCGTAATTTGTTCTTTCGTGTATTTCATAATTGTTTACATTTTTCCTTTCTTAATTTTTAACACAAGATACGCAAGTCCTAACATTATACAGCTTCCACTGCCTAAATCACAGCCTGAACCCGAACTGCTTATCGTTCCGCCTGATTCTGTAGAGCTTCCGGCTCGTGCAACTGTCTGTGAAGGTGTCTGAAGTTCGATATTGATTCCGTCGTCCCAATGAACGCTTGAAGGTCTTATCATGAATGTATAAGTGTAAGATTGTCCCGGGAACATCGTAACATTTTTATACATGAATGTTGAGCCGATGTCGGAGTCTTCAAGATTTTGATAACCCTTTTCCGCTGCACTCTTTTCAAAGTTGTAACCCACGATTGTTACGCTCGGATAGACATAATCGCCTTCATACATGATTTCACATTTAACAGGAACGGGGAGTTCTTTGTTTTCCTGCGATTCAAGATAATCATGCAATGCTGTAATGTCGCCTGTACCTTGTAATTTCATTGTTACCCTGATTTTTCCTTCGGGGATTGTCGAATCTGAAGATTCAGCCGCATGAATCGATGATACGATAAATTCATTGCTTGCCGTGATACTGCCTCCATTGACTTTTGAAAGTTGTAACGAACTCGGATCAAATACTTTATCGCTTGGGTTGTGTATGTTGAAAAGCACATGGCCTACATTGTTTCCGCCGAAATCCTGAACTGTTCCGTCAGATGCAAATCTTGATTCGTGGACTTCGTTTTTAAGTTCGTTGTCCGGATCAATCTCGACAAAGAAATAATATGTACCAGGTGTAACGTCTGCAGGTGTCCAAGTGAAAACTGCCCAGCCCTTATTATTTTTCGATTCTAAATTATCCCAGCCTTTTAACGACATCGTAACTTCGCTTATCGGTGTTTTCTCTGCCGTGAATAAATCTTCTTCAAATACATTCGGATTCGTTGTGCGTGAAAGCCTGACTTTGAAATTTCCCGTACTCTTGAAACTTGCATTGTAAACAGGTACACGGATTTCATATGTAAGGCCGTTTATAAGGTCGCTGTTGGTAAATTTATTCATTTTAGGAAGATAAAATCTCATGCCCCTGAGTTTCGTTGCATAGAAATTATCATCTGTCGCCGAAAAATCACTGTTGTGTCTGAAAAACTTAAACGGGAGAAGCAAAGCAGGATCGGGATTGTTATAATACAAACTTCCCGAACGCCATAAACGACTTCCGGAGCCGGTACGAAGATTTACAGCCGTAGCAAATTTCATGGTTCCTTCTTTTGCAACGTAAGGCACAAACTTCAAATCATGATCCGCTACACCAAATGGGAGAGAGCTTTTAGCCTGAATATCCACTTTAATTTTTTCGTCAGTCGCATAACTTTTCGTGAACTTCTCATTATGTGATGTATAAGGCGGAAGGAATGAAGATATAGCTTCTACACCTAATAAATCGCTTAATGCTTCGAGATTGTCCGAAAGTTCGCTTTTTTCGATGTTTTCGTCGGACTCTTCCATAGTTTCCTTAGCTTTTGTAAATTCGACCTCTACAGTTCTCGATATTGAACGTGTCCATGAAACCGTGTGAGCATCATCTAACATTCCCTTGTTGTTAAAGCCTTCCGTGTCTTCAACTTTGCCGGGATATGAGAAAAAGTTTCCTTCCTCGTGAATGGGCTGATAAATTTCCGCTGTGCTTGAATCAGCTTCAAATTTCTCAGGCTTACTGTACATCGTGAAGGTTATATATTGCTTTGCTTTGCTGTCAGTAATATCTCCACTTTCATAATCGAGTCTTTTACCCTCTTTATACCAGTCAGGCAGTGTAACATTCAAAATCGGGTATCGCCATATGTGAAGCGGTGATACATAATATGTAACTTCGTCTCTGTCATACGATGTAAATCCGTTCTTAACTTTTGCTGTTGACGATGATTTATTAATTTCAGATTTAGTAGTGTGAATCTTATCCGTTACCTTGTCCATTATTGTTTGAGCGGTTTTTGCAATGCCGCCGACAAACGGAACGAATGAACCTATTGCCGATGCAATATTTATTGTAACTCTAAGACCTTCTAAAACTTTGTCTGCACCATCGCCAAGAGCTAAAATCGTTTCTTTTGTGCTTGACGATGCAAATTTTACACTGCTTGATTCTGATTTTGTTTTTGAAGATTCATAGGAGACCTGCATTTTTCCGTCGCCATATCCGCTGTATGTAAAATTCGTCGGGGTTTCTTTCAGTTGCGTGCCGTTTACATTCAGTGTATCAACATGGTAAGGCAATGCTTGGAATACTGTTACATAGCTTGTATCCTTGTATCTTACCTGATGAATAGGATCGCCGAGCATTAAACTTTCATTCGCAAAATCATCTGTCTTGACTGCTATTCTTGCGTAGTATTTATTTGCTAAGGGGACGGTTTCTTCAAAAAATTTCGTTGAAGCTCCGAAGCCTGAGAAATCCATTTTTGAGTCAAGGTTAGTAGCAATAAGATAGGCTTTTGTGGTGTCGTATGTGTGAGTTATGACAATATCATCAGCTAATTTCTTTTTGCCTGTTTTGCCCGTTAAAGGCCCTGCGATAATGTTAAAACTTTCATTAAAATAATAATAGGTATTAAGATAATCGCCCCCAAAATTCCAGCCTAATACAATATCAGAACCTGGCCCGCCTCTGTGATATTTATTCCAATCACGTTTAGGCTTTATTGTCCCGGCATCGCACCATACATAATCTAAATCCATGCCGACCAAGACGCCTTCAAGAGGGAAACGCAGCAAAACAATTTCATCTTTTCCGTCTCCGTCAAGGTCTGCCCTCGCTGCTCGTGTAGGTCCCTCTCCTGCGGGATAAGTTCCCAAATTAAGATAATCGTGCGTCCAAGTTTGGTTTGAAGTATCATATTTGAAAATGACTAATCTCGGATAACTCGGATTCGAAATATAAACCCTGAATACAGTAGCAAATTCCTGCCGGCCG
Source organism: Synergistaceae bacterium (assembly GCA_017449135.1). Taxonomy (GTDB): domain Bacteria; phylum Synergistota; class Synergistia; order Synergistales; family Aminobacteriaceae; genus JAFUXM01. Next base: position 8,943 of record JAFSKE010000054.1, on the reverse strand, counting down.
TCTCCGTCAAAATCTCCTACAAGGGCGTTGCTCATAGCCTGCTCCCAAGTTTCTTTGGATTGATAAGATGAACCCGTATGAAGAAGTTGCTCATGAGTTCGCGTGATGCTCAAATTACCGTTTGAATAGGTAACCCGATAAAAATAAGCAGTAACGCTGTTATCATTGCTAAAAGAAAGACCGATTTCATTTTTGTAACCGTCTCCGTCAAAATCGCCGGTAGCAATAGAAACACTGCGAATGCCGTTGTTGTAATCTAACGCATTGTACGTTGTCAAAGACCTTTCAAGATCAACAGTTCCTGTTTCTTTTCTGTCAACTCCGAGAAAATCAAAAATAACTTTGCCGCTTGGCCCCATATATGAACTGTGAGCATAAACAAAAAGGTCTTTATCATAGCCGTTTACAGTCATTGAGTCGCTGCCCCAAACGTTAATTGCGTCAGTTGTAGCGTGTCTTTTGTCCAATGTCGATGCCGTAACTTCAACTTTGCCGTCTTTAAGAGTCTGATCGAAAACCTGAGTCGGAGCTGAAATATTGTTACTATTGTTTCCGCCTCCGAAATAAACAACATTGCGTTTCGTTCCATACCGTTTGGAAGATACTGCAACATTCATCATTTTCATAGTGTTTGTAGCGTGGCCACTAAATTTGCCGATATTGTCAATTTTCGGAAGGGTGTGCTTTTGATTTACTGAGCCGTCAGTTTTGAATGTGAATACGTAAGGCTGAATGTAGGTGTCATCCCCTCCGGAAGTTTCTACGGGGACACGTTCAACGAATAAGAGCGAATGTTTAGGTAATTCGATCCCGTTATCGGCCGAAGACGTTTCAGCGATGATGTCATTAATCTTGTCAAGAGTTTTGCCGTGAATTTTGACTTCAGCGGCGTAACCTGCGATTGATGATAAAGCTAACAAACTTAAAACTACGATTAAAATTTTTAACTTTTTATCATAAATTAATCCTCCGTATTAAAATTTTTTTAGTTTTATGATAAAATTCCTTAGGAATGTTTATAAAACATATCCCGCTCAAACGTTCGACTAAAAGTTTTTAATTTCAAAGATGTACCTCCTTTCATTTTCGACGAAGTTACGAGGCTTTTAGTCATTTATTATTATATTACAACTTGAGAGAATTTTACAAAACGAATTTCAACGAAAATTAAATTAATCTTTCGTTAATATTTTCGAAAAGGTAATGTGTCGCAACAACGGCGTAAAGCTCCGCCTAAAGAAAAGAAAACTACGATACGCAAGAAATAAACAAACTAAGGAGAGAAATTTTATTATTCCCCCCTGTTTTTTCGTTCATAAATCACATATTAATTAAAGGCATTTATTAAGCTTTCCCTTTCTCCATATGTCAAAGGCATAATGTTTATATATTTTCCATAAACATAGGCTTCATTGACACTGCTTATGGTATTAGCACTGTCATCGTAAACAAAACGTACTCTGTACCATTTATTACCGCCGTTACCTATTACGCCTGAAGAGTTATCAATAAAAAGAATATTGTTATTCTTCAATACCTGAAACAAAACTTCGCTATGAGTATCAGGTGCGCTACGGACATTCAGCTTGCTGTTACTCTCCGTAGTAATACTTGCGCTGTAAATATCGCCTCTATATAAAAACAAAAGATTTGACATTTTGTGCGTGTATTCCGCACCTAAATAACTGTATTCGATATAATCAACTCTGCCGTCAGTTATATGAACACTCGCCTCTATGGAGGCAACGTTGATGTATAATGTATTACTATCTGCATTCCACGAGCCGAAATCGCCGAACAAATCACGTATTGAATTGAAAGAAGTACCGACTTTAATTCCTCCTGCAAATGTAAATTCGGGAGAGGTAGTTCTGAAACATGCTACGGGGCGCGGACTGTTGGCATAATTGCAGAACATAAAATATCTCTCGTTATGCCAAGCACGCATGTAAACGGTTTCGCTCTCGTTCCTATATTCATCGGCTGGAATAACTTCGATGTCTTGCGTTTTGTAGGATTCCGTATTCATCAGTTTTTCCGCAACATCTTCAATACTGGTCAAAAAAGTTGCTGCGTTCCCTTTTGCAGCGTCGAAAGTTCGAGGCTTCTGTAACGTGTGAGCGGTTTCAGTTTTAGTCGGCTCTTTGCCCATTTTCATCTGTACACGTTCTAAAGCCGTTTTAGCTCCTGCCTGACCTTGATTTGCAGCCTCTTTGTACCAATATTCAGCAATAGCATAATTTTGTTCAATTTTTTCATAGAGTTCCGCTAAGTTCATTTGAGCTAAACCAAGTCCTTGTTGGGCAGCTTTCTGATACCATTCAGCAGCTTGATTATAATCTTTAGCTACTCCGTTGCCAAATTCATACATGGTTCCAAGTTTGTTTTGAGCATTAGCATCGCCTTGTTGCGCTAATCTTTGAATACGCTCAAATTCCGTTTCAGTTTCATTCGTTTGTGAAGGCGTGTTTTCCGTAATGGCTGAAGGAGCGGAAACCTGAGAATTTGATGTTGAAGTTTGGGGTTGTGCTTGGGGAGCGTTTACGATACGACACTTCTCTAATGAAAACGGCGACTGCCTTATTATGCATGTTCCCTCTATAGTTACTTTTTGGCCTACTTTGAATTTCATTACGCTGTCTGCTTCGCTGTCTTCAAAAAAACAGTATAAATCATCATCTAAATCGTCAATTTCTTTATATCTTTATACGAGAGTCGGATAAAAATTTTTTCACTAAAAGGATATGTGTCTATTTCAAAGATTTTCCCTGAAACTCTGACTTTTTTCCCGCTATATTTTCGTTTATAAACTAATCCGTTATCCCTGCATTCCTTGAAAGCCTGTTCAATTTCGATTTCAATCACGTTATCAGAATTTGACTGCTGTGTACTTGCGATTGAAGTTTGGGATTTTTTAGCCTTGTAATCGCGTATTTTATCGAGATATTCCTGTGAGTCTTTTTTGGTGTCATCATTGCCGTTTTCAAACGATTTTTGGAACCAATATTCTGCCTGCTCGTAATCTTGTTTTATTTCAGCATACAATTCTCCTAAGAAAAACTGAGCAGGAGCAATAATTGTGTACATTGCTTCTTGGTTTCGATTTTGAGAACGAGAAATAAATTCTTGTACAGCAGCGTCTTCAATATCATTTGAAAATGCTTCAGAGTAATCAACTTTATAGGATTCTTCAGCTTCGGCAATATCTTTGAGGAGATTAAACGCTTCTTCGTAATTTTGTTGAGTACCGTGTCCGTCTGCATACATAGCAGCTAATATCAACTTTGAATTATAAAAAAGCTCCCTTGCCGAACCATCACTAAAAAGTACTTCCATAGAGATAGTCTCTCTGTCTTTGTTAGTAACTTTATGAAATAATTTGAACGCTTCGTCATAATCCTTTTTAACTCCGAGCCCGTTTATGTACATAGAACCTAACATAAATAAAGCTCTTGTGCTTTGATAGCCGGATTTTTTTATCCAGTAAAACGCCTGTTCATAGTCTTGTTTGACATTTTGCCCATTGTAATACATCATACCGAGCCTAAATTGAGCTTCAGCATTGCCATTTTCAACACCTTTGACTATCTCGTCAACTTCACTTTGAGGCAGATTTTCAACCGCCATTGACACAGACGCAAACGCAAGCAGCACAAATGCAAGCACAACAACAAAACATTTTTTCATGATACCGTTTCTCCTTTTTGATTTTATTTTTGACCTTGAAGTTCAAGTTTCAAGGCTTCAATTCGGGATTTCTCTTCCTGCTTTTCAGCTTCAATACGAGCCTGCTCAATTCTTTGCTGTTCGGCGTGTTCACTAATTTTTCTGTAGGCATAAAAACCACCGATAGCGATAATTGTAATTATGATAACAATCATCATTACTTTTTTGTTTCTTTTATCCCTTTTGATTTTTTCGACACTCTCAACACCTGAACGTCTGATTTCTTCAGCGAGTTTTTTGCTGTCCTTATAATCCCCAAGTGCTTCAAACATTTCCGCTACACGGTTGAATTTTTCAATATCAGGGTTCTTCAAATTTTGAATGCTGTCAAGTTCTCTTTTAGCAACATGTGCGTTCATATAATTTTTTTCAAGGGCTTCAAAATCTTTTTTCTTCAGTTCAAGTTCTTGAATAATCGTTTCGCTATCCTTGTACGGTGCAATGGATTTAAGTACCTTGATAATATTTTGAGCGTCAGATGATGAGTTGATTCTTTCCTTATTTTTCAGAGCTTTTGAGTACGTTTTTTCCGTGATATTCTGCTCTTGGATTTCAAGGTAACTTTCAAGCGTTCTTTTTTCTTCTTCATTGGCAAACGACAAGGCACGTTGAAAAAGTTTATGCTCTTTCAATGGCGTTGAAACTTTGCTTAACTCGTCTGTGTTATGAACTTTTAACTCTGCCATAAGTTTTCCGAGATAAGCCTGTGAATTTTCGGGAGACTGGTTTATCGCCTGCTCAAAATAACGTTCGGCCTCATCAAAATTATTATCTTCAAGAAAAATATTTCCGCGTTTTATAAGCGCATCAGTTTCAACCCCAAGAACGGGCTCAAACGTTTTCGTTTTTTGCGGTGCAGGTGAATTTTGAGTTGAAGAAGTTGTTGAAGTTGTCGAAGGATAGTAAGGTGTCTTTGAATTTGCGTTTCGATATTCTTCCGAATTTTCATCAGTATGAGCAAATACAGCCGCAACCGCATAACATGCCGCCCATATTAACGGTGTCGTGAACGGAATAACGTTATTCCAGCCGTACTGCATTAAAAATCTCTCCTCAGCCCTTGAACTTGCTAATTGCGGAATAGAAACAACAATCAGCGCAACTACCGTATAAAATATTGCACATACTTTGAGAGTTCTGACAGCGTTTGTATCTTTCTTCCGCTGTAAAACGTAAATTCCGCTTTTGACCGCCGTAGCAGGTATGCTCGCCAACGCAACGAATACAATCAAAATGACTATAAACTGACCGTTGATATTTTTTGACGTAAGCATGTTGAGCAGAAAGAAAACTATGTCGAATAACGAAGCACCGAAATTTAATCCCGGTATTGGCAGACCTACTATCGGCTGAAAGAGATTGAGACCTGCTCCGACAAGTGCGAAAATAAATGCAGCTACGTTCATAAATAAACAGCTCCTTTTGAAAAAAATATTTATAATATTGTAGTTTGATGTTATTATTTTTTTTTTTAGAGTAATATTACTGTTCTTTTATTAGGTAATATAATTTATTTTGAAGGAATCAAAAACACTTCTCCCGAAATTCTAAATTTCAAGAGAAGCAGAATTATCATTTTTATAATTATATTTACGAATTATTTTTAACTTCTGATTCATTTTTATGGTGGAGATAAGGGGATTCGAACCCCTGACCTCTTGAATGCCATTCAAGCGGCTTTTTAATTTTTACATCATTTTTGCCATACGGTTTTAACATTTTTCACTTCAATTTTTCGCACATGCCGGCTACTTAAAAAACGCTACAACACTGAATGCTACTGTTAATACTCCTAACAACACTCCGAATACGGTAAACCATTTATTTTGATAATCTTTCATATCATCAAGGCGATTACCTAATCCGATAATTGCGATGCTTAATGAATCTTCGACTTTGTCAATCTTTGCATTTAAGTTATTTTCAACTTTTTCAATTTTTGCATTGAGAGTATCATTGACATTATCGATTTTTGTGTTAAGTGAATTTTCAACGTTATCGATTCTTGCATTTAATTTACTTTCAACTTTATCAATTTTTGCGTTAAGGTTATTTTCAACGTTAGTAATTTGTGCTTTAAGTGAATTTTCGACTTTGTCAATCTTCGTGTTCAAAGTACTTTCAACATTATCAATCTTTGCATTCAAATTACTTTCAACTGTATCAATTTTTGCATTGACTTTCTCGATTTTTGCGTTCAATGAAATTTCTACCTTATCAATCTTCGTGTTTAGAGTTTCTTCAACTTTATCAATTTTGAAATTAATGGTTTTCATCTCACCGCAAATTTCAGCAAACATCGCTCTCACTTCGGCCATGTTCTTATCCATAACTGCTTGATTTTTTTCCTGTCGCTCATCAAATAAATCTCTCGATACGTACGTAATTTCTAATGTTCTATTTTCGGCCATGATTTTTACCTCACTTCTACTCTTGCACCTTTCAAATCATTATTGTGCGAATGATCTAAATTAATTCCTGTTTTTGTAATCTGTTTTGGCATTTCAATTCCGGCTAATGTTTCATACGCAGCTTTAACTAACGGAATTATCAGTGCTATTGATTTTTTATCACCCTGTTGTGCTACTATCACGGCATTATCGGCGACTTTTCCCCAGTATCCTAAACCTAAATTATTATCTTCTACATTAATAATAGGAAGATTTTTATTTTCGTCGGCTTCATTTTCGATTGGCGGTGCAGGATTATCTGTTTCGCCGAGCAAATAGGCTGTCGAAGTGCCGAGAACTTCTGCGATTTTTTGCAAAAGTTCAATGTCAACTGAACGCTCACCGTTCAATTTTCTCCAAAATGTCAAATACGTTAAACCTAAACGACTTGCCATTTCTTTTTTAGAAATATAACGTTGTTGCAATAATTTATTCATGCGTTTTGTAAAAATTCCTGAGATTTTTTCTTTCATAATATTCACTCCTTTATTTCCATTATGGAAATATTATACACTATCATTTACGGAAAATAACTACTAATTTTATGTGCTAATTACCTATTGTTTTTTTCTAAAATAGAAATTATAATTTCCGCAGTTGAAATAAAGGAGGAAGGAAAAATAAGGGGGAAAATAAATAAACGGCTGAACGCGTTACTTTTGAAAAATATAAATTACGCAATAGAAAAAACAGGAATTTCTAAAAAAGAAATAGCTGAAAAATTAGGAATAACTTATGCAACATTATGGAAAGTGTTACATGGACAATTACGGTTAAAACCTGAATACATTGCCGAAATAGCATACATGACATGCAGAACTCCGAACGATTTTTTTATGTCAATAATGCAAAACTGACAATTAAGTAAAAAGTATTCAGGAAGTATGAGAAAGGAGAAAAAACATGAAACAAACGATTTACTACACGGAAGTAGATCACGAGAAAAAAACTGTAACACTGGGATTTTTGCAGGAAAAAATCACAGTTCACAGTCTAAAAGAATTAAAAATATTAGCGGACGTTACAAGTCAACTGAGCCAAGAATTGAACGAACTGTTACAGACCGGCCTTGAATACGAATACCCGGACGCTGACTATGAAGCCAACGACTTAGAAGATATTGCATTTCTCTTCGAGTCAGACGGCGATAAGCATAAACACGAAAAGTAAATTTATTTCGCTTATCTGTAAGAACGGTAAGAACATCAGGTTTTTTTAACACGATAATCACCTCCCTCATTTTGACGCTGGTGAAAGTGTATCAGAAAGGAGAAAAACATGTCAAAGGAAATAACGATTTTTGAAAATGATGAATTAGGTTTTACGGTGCGGACAATCAAAGAAGAAGATGAAATTTGGTTTGTTGCAAAAGATGTAGCACAGGCGTTGGAGTATTCAGCATGGCAACCAAATATTATTGCTAACGTTCCGGAAATTTGGAAGGGGATTAAACGGATTAATACCCCTGGCGGAGAGCAGGAAATGCTGTGTTTAACGGAACAGGGATTGTATTTCTTTCTCGGACGTTCGGACAAGAAAAAAGCGTTGCCGTATCAGATGTGGGTAGCCGGAAAAGTTGTGCCGTCAATCCGCAAACATGGAATTTACATGACACCTGCGAAGGCGGAGGAACTGATTAGCAATCCTGATTTAATAATCAGCCTTGCACAGGAAGTTAAAAATTTACGTTCAACAACTGAGGTATTGCAAAATCAACTTCTTGAAAATCGGCCGAAAGTGATTTTTGCAGATGCGGTTGATGCGAGCAAGGACAGTGTTTTAATCGGAAATCTTGCAAAACTTTTGAATCAAAACGGCGTTGAAGCAGGACAGAACAAGTTATTTGCATGGCTTCGAGAGAACGGATACCTGTGTAATTGCAAGGGCGAACGCTGGAACACGCCGACACAATTAAGTATGGATAAAGGGTTATTTGAAATCAAGCAGCGAGTAATAAACAATCCTGACGGAACAACAAAAATTACCCATACCACGAAAGTAACGGGTAAAGGGCAAATTTATTTCGTAAATGGATTTTTACGTGGTGATTTCCACCTGTAATTATACAGCATAAGGCGAAACAGGAGTCCTCCATTCTCCTGTCTAAGTGTGAAGCACTTACTGATGAGCCTGTTTATATCAGCAGTTATTTGACAAATACTCAACTACAATGCGACGAAAAAATCGGAGCGAACTACGGAGTTATACAAGGCAAGACAGTTTATCAACCCTTCTGCGAGAGTGGATTGTAAATGAAAGGTAAATTGAAAATGGAAACATAATTTATTGACTGTACAAAAAAACGAAATAAAAATCGACTGTAAAAGTTGATTTTTATCTGAGTGTTATGCACTCACTGATGAGTTTTAATTTAACTTTTCATAATTTCATCACACTGTCTTTCTCATATTTTTATATTTTTACTCCTCTCTTTTAATTCATGTTAAAAGGGAGGAACTTTCCAAAAATGTAAAAGAGATGATGAAAAATGAATAATTTTAAGGAGGCATTTTATGAATTTTTTACGCAGATTTTTGCAAAAGAGTTATAAGAACACACACGCAACACGAATTTTGAATTTGAAAACGAGATTGCAGCGTGTGATCATGTTGGACAGAGAAATTGACAATGTCATTAAGTTAAGAGGTTTCAAAGATATTATTAATGAGAAAAAGAGCATATTTGAAGAAAGAGTGTGCTCTTTTTTCTAATAAACTTACAAAAATAATTAGACACCATCTGAATAAAAATTTTTGTTATAAATTTA
>JAFSKE010000053.1 GCA_017449135.1 Synergistaceae bacterium | reverse complement strand
TAATCAGCTCCCAAACGTTTTAACACTCTCTGCAATCCTAATTTTTCGGCTAAATTTTTAGCTTCTTCAACGTCAGGCGAAAAATTTAAGCAGTCATTCAAAAAATTTTTGTCATCGTCAAAAATGTCATCTTTGAGTCTTACAATATTGTCTCTAATCCAAATTGGACGCTGTGAACCTGAAGCCAAGAGTCTGTTTTTTATGGTTTTGTCGGGATAATCGTTAAGGTTTTCAAAAATTTTTTCGAGCGTTGGAAATTCCGAGAGAATTTTTTTAGCTCTTACGCCTCCCATTCCTGCAATTCCCTGAATGTTGTCTATACTGTCGCCGGTTATGGCAAGAAAATCAGGCATTGACGAAGGCATAAATCCATATTCTTTTTTGAAATGTTCGATATTGTAATCTTCAGCGTGAGAAATTCCCTGATGAATCGGGCGTAACATTTCGACATTTTCAGAAAGAATTTGAAATAAATCTTTGTCAGACGAGAGAATCAAAATTTTGTGTCCTTCAAGTTTTGCGAGTTTTGTAATTGATGCAGCGATGTCGTCAGCTTCGATACCGTCCTTTTGTATGACTCTGTAACCTAAAAAGTTTAATAATTTTTGTAAAATCGGAATCTGAATCCTGAAATCATCGGGCGAAGTTTCACGATCAGCTTTATAACCGGGCAATAAGTCATGGCGAAAAGTTTTTTTACCTGAATCAAACACCGCAATTACACAATCGGGCTGTCTTTCGTCAATTACTTTGAAAAGCATGTTCATAAACAGCGTTATCATTGTAGTAGGAGTCCCGTCAGGAGCTGTCAAGGGATTTTTTCCTGCGTGTAATGCCCTGTACGCAATGCTGTGTCCGTCAATTATAAGAATTTTTTTTATATCTGTTCACCTCTCTAATTTTTAAGTATAAATTATAATATGCTGATTATATTTTGAAATTTTAAGCGGGGAATTAATTTTTGAAAGACGTTAACGAAAAAAAATCAATACGTGAAATTATAAATCCCTCGTTGAAGGCAAAATCTGTGTTTGCGTTTGACGAGCTTAAAGTTTCGTGCGACGATTTCATATCCATGAATGCCTCAATAAATCCTGAAAGCCTCAACAATTTTTACGAAACCGTAACGAAAATTCACCCTGAATATAAAAATATTTCGATTGAGGAATTTTTGCGTCGGAGTTTTGTATTTTCGGGTAAATATCTGACGTTCGCAGGAGCATTAATGTTAAGCGACATAATAAGGGTCAGAGCTGAATTAAAATATTCGTTCGGTCATGTTGTGATTCAGGAATTTAATATCTGGAACGCCTACAAAAATATTTTGCCAAGATTGACGGCTAAAATTTCGGGGAAATCCGCAGCAATTTTGAAAGAGACATTTATAAATGCCCTGCTTCATTCGGATTACACACTCGACAATAAAATAAATATTTCAATCACTCCTGAGCCCGCAAAAATTTTAATCGACAATCCCGGATTAGTCAGAGGAAGTGTGAGAAATCAAAGATTGGAAAAAATTTTCAGACTTTGCGGAATTTCAGATGTCAAACAAAAAGGACTCAATACTGTGAAAAAATATTTTTCATCATTCAAACTTGAGCAGGATTTATTAAATTTCAGAACGGTAGCAAAATTTAAGATTGAAGGTTTAGGGAAATTGCCTGAGCCTAAAATTTTGTAAAATTTTTGTAAATTCTGCTTCGATGTCCTACTGTTACCACAAGCACAATTAATTTGTCATCTTGAATACGACATATCAGCCTGTAATCTCCAACTCTGTATTTCCAAAACTCGGATAAATTTCCCGTGAGAGCTTCTCCCCGCATTCTTGGACTGGGTAATTCTGATAAACGCTCGACAAAATTTTCTATACGTTTCCGTATTGTTTTGTCTAATTTCAAAATTTTATTTTGAGCTTCGATAGAGTATTCAATTTTCCAGTGCATCAAGTTCGTCCAACTCCCTATGAAATTCCTCCATTGAGCATGTTTTCATTTGTCCCGAATCTATTAAGGCACAAATTCTCACAGCGTCAATGTAATCCTCCCAATCTTCCAAAGCCTTTTCTAATGCTTCATTGACAAAGTCATTAGGAGATTGCTTTTCTCTAATACTCCATTCGTTTAAGCGTTTTTCAATTTCAGGTTTCAATGTCAAGACCATAATTAATCACCTCGAAAAAAATTTCATGCTTCATATTTTTATATTATAAATTATTGTGATAAAATTTTTACATTAAGTTTTTCGGACGAACAAAGAAATAATTTTTTGCCACTACATTTGCCACTACAAAAATATTAATTTTTCTCAGCAATCATAAACTCTCACAAAAATTTTTTCAAATACAAGATGCAAAATTTAACCTTTCTCAAAAGTATCACGTATATAACTTTTCTCTTGACGATAAAAATAACTACTGCTAAAATTTATCCCGTTGCAAAAGTTTGATTTATATAATTTTTATGACATGAAAGGAAATGAAATTTTTGATTAACCATAAAAATATTTTTGCACGATATTTTATTTTCATATTAATTTTATGTGCTGTAATATTTTCGTTCGCAAATGATTCCGAAGCCGCTAAAAAGAAAAAACGTTATGACGATTGGCGTGGCGTTGCAGCAGATATGGCACTCGAATTTAATTCTGCGATTGAGGACGTTCAAAATGATAAATATCAGGACGCTTACAAACATGTTAATGACGCTTACTTCAAATATTACGAGGTTCAAGGCGTTGAAAGCACTGTAATGTATGCAATCTCGGCTGCAAGAGTTAATCATATCGAAGCTCAATTCAGAGACATTAAACACGTTTTGTTAGGCAATCAGGAAAAGGAAAAAAATTTACTGATGCAACAGATTGAAGATTTGAAAATCAAAGTTTACAAGGATTCAATGGTTCTTGACGGTAAAGCTGAAATTTCCGATCCTGACAGCGTAGGACTTGCAATTTACACCGACACAAAAGTTGAAAAGCCTGTGTTAGTTGCAAGTGCAAAAAACGAAACTCAAACCGAAATTCCACAGCCTCAAACACAAGTTCAAACTTCAACATCAAAAACTCCTGTTAATAGGGACTGGCTGACATTCGTAACTGCTTTCGGACTTTTAGTTCGTGAAGGTCTCGAAGCGATTTTGGTAATTGTCGCAATCGTTGCTTATCTGATTAAAACGGGAAATAAAAACATGCTTAAAGGCGTTTATCTCGGATCATTCGCTGCGATTATTGCAAGTGTGATTCTTGCTTGGGCTCTTGATACTTTAATGGGAGAACAGAGCGGTGTAGCACGTGAATTGCTTGAAGGCTGGACGATGTTTTTAGCCGTTGCGGTTTTGTTTTATGTCAGCAACTGGATGTTATCGAAGGCCGACACGATAGCTTGGGAAAATTACATCAGCGGAAAAGTTCAACAATCCATAGATTCAAAAAGTCAATGGACATTAATTTTTGCAGCTTTCATTGCAGTTATGAGAGAAGGAGCAGAATTAATTTTGTTTTACTCCGCAGCTTTCACGGGAGGAATGAGCAACCCTGCCTACATAGCTTACGGAATCGGCGCAGGAATTTTAGTTCTTGTTGCTGTGTGGGTAGCGTTTAGATATTTCAGCGTTAAATTGCCTTTGAGAGCGTTCTTTATGTTCACAAGCATTTTATTATTCTTGATGTGTATTTCGTTCATGGGCAAGGGAGTTGTCGAATTAACAGAAGCCGATGTGATTTCGGGACGAACAGTTATTCCGGCAATGAAAGGTTTTTCAATCGAAATTCTGAGCATCTACGACAGAGCCGAAACATTAATCCCTCAAATAATGTTAGTGATCGCTGCATTATGGATAATGATTCCTCACATGTTCAGAAAGAAAGACAAAAGTAAATAATTCCCTAACTGCCATTAGGGATTATTAATAAAATTAATTTTTAGGAGGCTATATTATATGAAAAAATTTATCCTTTTAGCAATGGTATTTTCATTTGCTTTTTCAAGTGTTGCATTCGGTGCACAGGCAGTATCGGTAAAACCCGGTGAAGCAGGATTCGAGGAAATTCCGATCGGTGAAACTCAAGTCGGCCCTTACAATGTCGCAGCAGTTTATTTCCAGGCCGTTGACATGTACCCGACAGGCAAAGGACTTTCACGCGAAGAATCAGACATGCACCTTGAAGCAGATATTCATTTGAAACCAGATGCAGCAATTTTGTACGGCTTTGGCAACGGAGAAGATATTTGGCCGGCATACTTAACAGTCAAATATGAAATCTGCAAAATTGACGGCAAAGTCGTAATGGACGGATCATTCATGCCAATGAACGCAGACGATGGCCCTCACTACGGAGCAAACATAGCAAAAGGATTACCCGTTGGCCCTTACAAATTGAGATTCATTATCGAACCTCCGACGGATTATCTGCTTCATATTGATGATGAGACCGGAGTACCTGCTAAAGAGGCCGCAAAAGAATTTTTCAAAACTCACACAGTTGAATTTGATTGGAATTACACTGCGGAACAGTTAGCTGAATAATTCGACACAAGAGAATTTATTTTTACGCCTCCTCTTCACAGGGGAGGATTTTATATTGTTTAGCACTTTTTAACCTCTCTGTCGATAAATCGACATCTCCCCTTAGAAAGGGGAGACTCTGCCTCTCCGTTTGCGGGGAGGTGGCTCACGAAGTGAGACGGAGGGGAAACAAATTAAAAAGGAGTGATTAAGATTCTTAAATATTTAGTTGCGGTTACAGATCATTTAGCGGCGTTTGCAATTTTGCTGGGAATAATTTTAAGTTTTTCCGACAGTCATAAACATAAAAAAATTGCTTTGATTTCCGTGCTTTTAGGTTTTATTGCGGGGAGCGTGATTTTCGGGATAAGGCTTTCCGACCCTAAAGGAACTAATTTAATGTTAATGGCCTTCAACCGTAAATTAATTATCGCCATTTCCATAATAGCCGTATTATCTGTAATTTATCCAAATGTTTTTTCAATTTCGATTTTAATTATTGCTTCGTTAATGTATTTAATTCCGCCGATTTTGCAATTCACCCGTGAATTTGTTTATTTCGGAGAATCAGGAATCAGCACAAACGCAATGTTAAGGGCATTAGGTTTTACGCTGGGAATTTTTATGTGTCTCCTTTTAACGTTGAGTTCTTACGAAGTCCATAAATCTTTACGCAATAAACGTGAGAAAAATATATTTTTATTCGGAAGTTTATTTATTTTCATGGCCGAATTTTTGGTTAGTGCCGTTTCAGCTCTTCAAAGATTAAAAATTTTACGCACATCGGACTCAGTTTTTAATATTTCTGTTTTTGATGTCATGATCTGGCGGGGAGAAAATCCGAACGCATTTTTATTCGCACAATTAATTTTGGCCTTGATAATGCTTGCTTACGTAATCAAAACTCATCTTAAAACCGAAAAAATTTTCCCAAACAAAGCATTACTAAGAAAGGAAAAAGCACGTTTAAGAGATTCCCGAAGGTGGTCATGGAGTTTATGTGTTTTCGGATTGACGGCAGTATTTATCGTTATAGTTTTGCATTATTACGACACAAAACCTCCCGCAGAAGTTCAGCCCGAACCTTACGAAATTTCAAACGGAATTATAACTATCCCTCTCGAAAAAGTTTCGGACGGACATTTACATAAATTTTCGTATGTTACGCCGAATAAATTTGATGTCAGATTCTTAGTCGTCAAAAAACCTGCCGGATCTGCTTACGGGATTGGCCTTGATGCCTGTGATATTTGCGGAATTGCAGGTTATTACGAGCGTGGAAATGATGAAGTCGTTTGCAGACGCTGCGATGTCGTAATGAACAAAAACACAATCGGTTTCAAAGGCGGCTGTAACCCTGTACCGTTTGAATATGAAATTAAATCGGGAAAAATTTTTATCGACGTTAAAGTTTTAGAAGCTGAGGAAAGGAGATTCAAATAAAATAAATGTTTTGGCACATGATTTTCAAAACTCTTATCCGTCAGAAGGGAAAAATGTTAATGATAGCGTTTACTGTCGTTTTAGGAGTTTCATTATCAACCGCAATGATGAATGTAATGTTAGGAGTGGGCGACAAAGTTAATCGTGAATTAAAAGTTTACGGAGCAAATATCACGGTAAGGCACAAAGACGCTGCATTAATGAGTGATTTATACGGATTAACAGAAGGTCTCGGAGTGAATGATAAATTTTTGTATGAAGATGACGTTTTGAAATTAAAATCGATATTTTGGGGATTTAACATTTTGGATTTTGCTCCGATGCTGGACGGAAAAGCAATGTTAAATAATTCAAATGAGGTTAATTTAATCGGAACATGGCCGGAGAAACATGCAATCTTATCGACGGGCGAGGAACTAAACACCGGATTAAAATCTCTTCGTACATGGTGGGATATTCAGGGCGAATGGCTGAAAGAAAATGATGATGATTTTGTTATGTTAGGGAAATTAATCGCTGAAAAATATAAAATCAACATCGGCGATTCAATCACTCTTAACAACAAAAATTTTATCGTCAAGGGAATTTTTCATGACGGAGGACAGGCTGACGAAAAAATTTTAATGACATTACCGGCCGTTCAAAACTTAATGAATCTACACGGCAAAATTTCAGAAATCGAAGTCTCCGCTCTCACAACCCCCGACAACGATTTAGCACGAAAAGCAGCACAAGACCCCCGCAGCCTTTCTCCTGACGAATACGAAACTTGGTACTGTACAGCTTATGTAAGTGCAATATGTCATCAGATTCAAGAGGTAATAACTGACGGAGTAGCTAAACCCGTTCGACAGGTTGCAGAATCTGAAGGAACGATTTTGAATAAGACAACGTTATTAATGATTCTGATAACAATTTTAAGCTCGATAGGTTCGGCGTTGGCAATTTCAAATTTAATCACTGCAAGCGTAATTGAACGAAGCCAGGAATTAGGACTCTTAAAAGCACTCGGAGCATATAACTGGCAGATTGTTTTATTAGTTTTAATTGAAGTAATGCTTACGGGATTATTCGGGGGCGTTGCGGGATATTTTCTCGGAATCGGATTCGCTCAGATAATCGGGCAGACTGTTTTTGGGTCTTATATTGAAATTGCGAAAATGGTTATTTTGATTGTCGCAGTGATTTTATTCTTTGTAACTTTGCTCGGGAGTGTTCCTGCGATTCGTTATTTAATGGCGTTAAAGCCTACGGAGGTTTTACATGGAAAATAAAATTCGTCATGGCAGCCGAAAAAAAATGTATCTCAAAATGATTTCGGGATCATTAATTCGCCGTGCCTCAAGATTAATTATTGCTGTCTTGGCTATTGCAATCGGAGCAACGATTTTGTCGGGGCTTGTTACGATTTATTACGACATTCCCGAACAGTTAGGGCGTGAATTTCGTTCTTACGGAGCAAATTTAATTATTCTCTCAACGGGCGATTCAAAAATTTCACATGACACTCTCAACAATCTGAAAAATTTAATCGGTTCTGAAAAAATTGTCGGAATGGCTCCGTATCGTTATCAGACCGTGAAAATCAACGAACAGCCTTACATAATCGCCGGAACTGATTTAGACGAAGCGAAAAAAAATAGTCCCTTCTGGTATATCGAAGGTGAATGGGGAAATTCAAGCGAACCGGAAAAAGTTTTAGTCGGCCATGAAATTGCTGAAACGTTGAATTTGAAAATCGGTGATGTTTTCACTGTTCAGGGAGTTAAATACGGTCAGCGTGCCGAAGCCTCACGACAGGATTTATCAGCCGAAGAGAATTTGAAGCGTGATTTAGGACATCAGAACTTCAACAAAAAATTAACGGTCAAGGGCATTGTTTCAACCGGAGGAGCTGAAGAGGGATTTATATTTGCGGATATTGAAATGCTTGACGAAATAATCGGGGACACTTTCAGAGCTGACGTTATAGAATGCAGTGTAATCGCCGATGCAAACGAATTAACAGCTTTATCTCAAAAAATTGAAAATCAAATTCCTAATTTACAGCCCCGAGCCGTAAGACGTTTAACGCAGTCTCAAGATATAGTTTTAGGAAAATTGCAGGCACTTGTATTGCTTGTAACGGTCGTAGTGTTAATAATCACTATGATTTCGGTTTACACAACGATGATGGCAATGGTTGCTGAACGTCGAAAGGAAATAGCTTTGAAAAAGGCACTCGGAGCGGAGAATAAATTAGTCATGAGTGAATTACTCGGCGAAGGTGTTTTGTTGGGATTTATCGGCGGAACGTTGGGAGTGTTTTTAGGTTTTGAATTTGCCCAGCGTGTCAGCTTAAATGTTTTCGGGCGTGCGATTAATTTTCAGATTGCTTTAATTCCGATTACGATAGCAGTTTTCATTTTTATAACCGT